>NZ_DATNJW010000001.1:0-7538 GCF_035603715.1 Mycobacterium sp.
TCGCCCACTTCTCGACGTGACGAACCAGGTCGGTGTTGTCCGGGAACTTGATCTGGCCGTTCTTGTCGATGAACGGGTTGTGGTACGCCATGCCATGCACTCCTGTCAGAACTGTTCTCGGTCGGCCGCGGTACTGCGGACCGGGCCGACGGCTACGTCCGACACGGGTCGGCCAGCCGGACACCGCACGTTTCGCCTGCGCAGGGATGTCGCGAACGGCAAACCTCACCGATGCTACAGACGGCACGCCCGACAATCCGCAACGCATCGACGCGACCGCCCGATACAGCTGCTCTTAAATTCCTCTTAATGTTAGTGGTCGGTACGCCGCGGACCAAATCTGAAGGTACAACTTGTCGCAATCGTGACCAGTGACGCAGGGCCGTACGTTTTGAGCCTGATCACCCGTGTTTGGGGTGGGGCGCGTTTGCGATCGCGTTGTGCGCCCAATTCAGCGACCACTCCGTCGCCGGCTGGCCGTCCAGGCTCCAGAACTGAGTGGTCGCGTATAGCGCGTGCACCGGTTGGCCGGCCCCGCCGGCCAGGATGTCCAGCGTCCTGGGCAGATTCGCCAGGCTGAACGCCTCCGGCGGGGCCGCACAGATCAGGTCGCCGGGCCCGCAGATCTCGTTGGTCTTGGCGTCGAGCGTGCCGAAGCCGCCCGGCCGCGGCCCCGTCATCGTCAAGCCGAGGTTGGACAGCACCGGCACCTCGTGCAGGATGATCTCGGCGCCTTCGCCCGGCGGATTGGGTCCGATGTCCTGGCCCACGCCCTGCTGGCGGCGGCCGTCGGCGATCAATGTCACACCGAGCACCAGGTCGTCGTCCACCGGGCCGCGACCATTGCCGACGTCGCTGGCGATGTCCCCGGCGATTATCGCGCCCTGCGAGAACCCCACCAGCACATAGCCGGTCAGTGGGCACTTGACGTTCATGTCCGTCATCGCCTTGACCGCCGCACGGGTGCCCTCGGCCCGACTCTGGTCGTAGGAGATCTGCGTGTCGCCGCTCAGCGGGTTGTGGAACTGCGCGGTGTAGGGGACGGTGTAGGTCTCAACCCGGCTCGAGTTGAACTGCTCGCGGATCGGCCGGGTGACGTTGAGCAACAACGCCTTCGGGAACTGGACCGGGTTGAGCGGGTCGTCCTGCAGCGACGATTCCCAGGTCCCGGGAATCGCGATGAGCTGCACGTCCGGGCAGCTGGAGTCTTGGGAGGCCGGCCGCGGCTTGTGCGGGTAGGCCGCACTGCTGGTCGGCGGCACGATGCTGGGCGGCACCGCGCTCGGCGGGGTTTCCCGCTGCCGCAGGACGCCGACGACGGCGAGGATGACCAGCCCGACGACAAGCGCGACCGCGGCGGCGGCGATCAACGCCAGAATGCGGCGACGGCGTTTCCGCCGGGAATTCACAGCCATGGTCTCCTGCTAGCAGAGTCGGTTGATTGCACAGCCGAGCTGCCGTACCGGGTTTGTCGTCAAGGTCCGTCGTACGGGGCCGTCGTGCTTTGCTTCACGGTACCGGTTCGCGGCACCGCCCCCGGCTGACGCGCTAGCGGATCGCCCCGACGATGTCGCCGGACATCGCGCCGAGTTGGCCGCTCCACGAGCCCCAGTCGTTGTTGCCGCCGGTCGGGAAGTCGAAGTGGCCGTTGTGGCCGCCGACGTTGCGGTACTCCTGGTAGAAGAACCGGGCGTTACCCATCGCCTCGCCGGCCTGACCAATCATCGCAGCGGCGTCGCCGCCCATGTTCATCGGGCTCCAGACCCAGATCCGCGAGTTGTTCTGCGCCAGCAGCATTGCGTGCACCTCCGGGTCGTGCCACTTCCACCGGCCCAGCTGCGGGGCTCCCCACATGCCGTTGCCGTCGACCCCGCCGAATTGCTGTAGACCCGCGATGATCGCGCCGTTGGTGGTGGTGTTCGACGGGTAGAGGAATCCCGACAGCGAACCGGCGAAGCCGAACCGGTCGGGGTGGAAGCAGGCCAGGGCCATCGCCGCGTACCCGCCCTGAGAGGCGCCGACGACCCCGTGGCCGCCGGGGGCCAATCCTTTGTTGGCTGCCAGCCAATCCGGCAGCTCCTGCGACAGGAACGTGTCCCACTGCTTGCTGCCGTCCCGCTCCCAGTTGGCGTACATGCTGAAAGCGCCGCCGGCCGGCGCGGCCACCGAGATGCCCTTGCCGGCAAGCGTGTTGAAGCCGTTGCCCGCGGTCGCCCAGTTGCTGACGTCGGGTGCGGCGTTGAAGGCGTCGAGCAGGTACACCGCGTGTGGGCCGCCGGCCATGAACTGCACCGGGATGTCACGGCCCATCGCCGCCGAGGGGACCATCAGTGTCTCGTAGCCGGCCGCGCGGGCCGCACTCATGTGCGTCCCGATGAGGCCGCCGACGGTCAATACGGCGGCGCACAGTAGCCGTAGCAGCATCGACAGACTTCTCATCACTGACCTCGCTTGTCGCTCGACCACCAGTAAGGAGACGGCAGATCGCCCCCGGTTCCGCAAAGTAGCTAATCACACGCGGGAGAACCGGACGCCAGAAACGGCGAACGGCGACGACCCCGCAAGGTCGTCGCCGTCAGCCGTGCTGTTCTTAGCTCAGGTGTGCTGGCCAGCGGCCGCGGCAGGCGGAGTGCCAGCCGGAGCGCCCGGGCCGGGACCTGCGCCCGGGGTGGCACCGAGAGTCGCCTGCAGGTCGGGCAGCATCGCGTGCAGCTGCGCGCCCCAGTACGGCCAGTCGTGCGTGCCGTTGGCGTCGAAGTGGAACTGCGCGTTGTGACCGCCGGCGGCGTTGTACGCGTCCTGGTACTTGATGTTGCTGGTGCGCACGAAGCCCTCGAGGAACTTGGCCGGCAGGTTGTCGCCACCGAGGTCAGACGGCTTGCCGTTACCGCAGTACAACCACAGACGGGTGTTGTTGGCGACCGTCTTGCCGACGTTCAGCAGCGGGTCGTTACGAGCCCAGGCCGGGTCTTCCTTCGGGCCCCACATGTCGGCGGGCTTGTAGCCACCGGCGTCGCCCATCGCGAAGCCGATCAGCGTCGGTCCCATGCCCTGGGAGGGATCCAAGAGACCGGAGAATGCGCCGACCTCGATGAACTGCGCGGGGTGGTAGTTGGCCAGGTTCAGCGCCGAGGCGCCGGCCATCGACAGACCGACAGCCGCGCTGCCACCCTGCTTCACGCCCTTGGTGGCCAGGAAGGCGGGCAGTTCGCTGGTGAGGAAGGTCTCCCACTTGTAGGTCTGGCAGCCGGCCTTGCCGCAAGCCGGCTTGTACCAGTCGGTGTACCAGCTGGACTGGCCGCCGACCGGCATCACCAGCGACAGACCGGACTGCAGATACCACTCGAAAGCGGGGGTGTTGATGTCCCAGCCGTTGAAGTCGTCCTGTGCACGAAGACCGTCGAGTAGGTACACGGCGGGCGAGTTGGCGCCACCGCTCTGGAATTGGACCTTGATGTCGCGACCCATGGCTGCCGACGGCACCTGCAGGTACTCAACGGGCAGACCCGGGTGGGAGAACGCGCCAGCGTCCGCGGTCTGGCCCACGACGCCGATCAGGCCCGGCAGCAGCGCCGCTGCGGCCGCCCCTAGCGCGAGCCGGCGCGGCAATGTTTTTGCCGCACCGCGAAACCTGTCAACAAGCCTCATTCTTGCTTTCCTCATTCTTTGTCGGGCCCAACATGGTGGGTCGGACTTCATCGCCCTAATTGCCCAGCTTCTTCGTGAGCCGCTCCTTGGCTCGCGTCGTTGCTGAGCGCGCCGGCCTAAGTGTCCGGATTTCCGCTAGCCATTCGGAGCTGCATCGATGCCGGACGGGCGCAGCTGTGCTTCCGTAGTCAACCACATCTCGCGGTCCTGACTGACATCGGCGTAGGCCCGAAACCGGGCCTCGCGCTGCGGCCGGACCCGCTCAATTCGGCTGCGGATCACCACGCTGTGAATGTGCCGACGAGCGGTCGTTCGCCGGTAACGATACATATTGACGGTTGCTGACGGATATTCGGGGGCCAGGCGACGCGCTCACCCGACCAAGGCCGAATGGCTGACAAAAATTCTTCTGCCGATAACTGTTCTCGGCTGACGGTTGCGCGGTACTGCCGACCGCGATGCGGTGCTATGGCCCGGTGGCGGGCATGCCGGTATAGGGGGGAGCGCCCGGCTCCGGTACGGCCAGTCCGCACCTGATGAGTTCGTAACGCGGAACACGGTCGATGCGGTAGCGGGTGTACGAGACGGCGTGCACAAGATTCGACAGGAACCGGTGGAAGCCCATCGGAGCGCGGACGGAGGCCAGCATCTGCTGGGTCCCCTGGCATTGCAGCGCCGCCTCGGCCTGCGCGACGAACTTCGCGTCGAGGTAGGCCGGCACACCGGGATACCACTTCACCCAGGGCCCGTCGGCGATCACCCAATCCGGGAAGAGGTTCTTGTCGTGACCGATCCGGCCGTGCTGCAACCGGGCGGTGTGCGCCGCGAGCGGGTTGGCCAGCCCGATCTGGTCGATCACCCGGACATCCAGCCCGACATTCATCCCCACCATGCCGAGGTTGGTGAAAAACACTGTGTGCGGACCCTTTTGGGGTGCCGGCGGCGGGGCGGGCGGCGCACCGTCCGGTGGCGGGCCCGGTTGCTTCGGTGGAATGGGTGGGACCAAGTCCCACTGGTCGTAATTGCCGGACGGCAGTAGCAGCGCGCCCTCCGGGGTGTTGTTCAACGCCACCAGCACCGCGCGCATCCGGGGATAGTCCAGGTAATCGGCAGCCGTCAGCGGGTGCGCGTGGCCCGTTGCCTGCGCGTAGAAGCGGCGCTCGTCGACGATCCCCGAGTAGGTGACACGGGTGGCGTCGGCGCCCATCCCGGGAGAATTGGCGGCCCACAGCGACCAGCCCGCGATCGCCATCCACAGCGCGCTCACCGCGCCGGCCAACCAATAGCCCGCCTCGCGGGACAGCCTGGTGCCCTCGGGGAACACCACCGGCACCACCGCCACCGGTGCGAGCAGGCACAGCAGCGGGACCAGCAGCACCCGGCCGTGCATGAAATCCCCGCCCTGCCGAATCCAGTACAGCGCCTGCAAAAGCCCGCTGACCAGAATGAACACCACGACGGCGGCCGGGGTCTGCACGGTGCGGGCCAGCGGCCCACCGGCCGCCGGCAATGCGCTGGCTCGATCGCCGCCCTTCTGTCTGCGGGCCGATACCCAGAGGACCAGGCCCAGCCCGGTCAGCAGGAAAGCCGGCACCCACAGCGCGTAAGGCCCGTTGAAATTCGACAAATAGATCAGGCCCTGCGACCACTTGTCGCCGCCCGCGTCCTTGGCCAGCGCGGTCCCGGGAAACAGCAAGCCGTAGTAGCCCATTCGGAAAATCTGGTAGCCCACCGGCAACAGCCCGCCGGCCACCACGATCTCCAGCCGGCGCCGACCGTCCTGCACGGCGATCAGCATCATGATCAGCGCCCCACCGCCGATCAGAGCAAGCTCGGGGCGCACCAGCACACTGCAGCCGGCCACGAAGGCCAGCGCGATGATGAACCCCCGCCCGGGCGGCCGCGACCGCTTAGCCTGCGACCAGCAGACCATCATCCACCAGAGCAGCCCGAGGTAGGCCATCACCAGGCCGCTTTCCAGGCCGGACGTGGCGAAGTCGCGCGCCGGCGGCACCGCGATGTAGACCAGGGCGCCGGCCGGCAACATGATCGCGCGCCGGCCCACCAGGCTGGGAGCGAACAGCCGGCCGGTGCCCAGCATCAGCATCGCCAGGCCGGCCAGGCTCAGTCCGAGCGCCAACGCCAGGGCCACATACTCCAACTGCAGGGGCCGGGTCACAGCGCTGGCGGCGTACACCAGATAGGTCCACACCACCGAGGTGTTGGCTTCGACCCGCTCGCCCTGGTTGAACACCGGGCCGTTGCCGGCCAACAGATTTCGCACGGTACGCAGCACGATCAGCCCGTCGTCGGCGATCCAGCGCCGCTGCCATGCACCCCAACCGAACAGCACGGCGACCACGGCCACACTGGCCCAGAGACTGGCCCGAACCGTGATGTCGTACGGGAAAGCAGGCCGGCCTACCGATTTGAGCACCGGCCAGCGCGACGCGGCCGGCGGATCTGAGGCGACGTCAGCCGAGGATGACTGCGGCACCGATGGTTCCGATCCAGGCCAGGAACAGCACCTGCAGTACCCGGTCGCGCAGCGCGATGTCCTCGGGCTCGCCGGCCAGCCCGCCGTCGACGTCCACGGCGTACCGCAGGATCGCGATCGTGAAGGGCACCATCGACACCACGAACCAGGCAGCCTTGCCGTGGTCGCGCTCGAATGCCCACAGCCCGTAGCAGACCACCACCGCGGTGGCCGACATCGTCCAGACGAACCGCAGGTAGGTGCTGGTATAGCTCTCCAGCGACTTGCGGATGTTGGCGCCGGTGCGCTCGGCCAGCTGTAGCTCGGCGTAACGCTTGCCGGCCACCATGAACAGCGATGCGAATGCGGCCGTCAGTAAAAACCATTGGGACAGCGGGATATCGGTGGCTGCCCCGCCGGCGATAGCGCGGAGCAGATACGCCGACGAGACGATGCAAATGTCAATCACCGCTTGATGTTTGAGCCCGAAGCAGTAGGCCAGCTGCATGCCGATGTAGACGGCCATCACCAGCGCCAGGTTCTGGTTGACCCACCAGGACAGCGCCAGCGACGCCGTCCCGAGCACCGTCGCCAGCGTGTACGCCAGCCACTCGGGCACGATGCCGGCGGCGATCGGGCGGAGCCGCTTGGTCGGGTGTTGGCGGTCGGCCTCGACGTCGCGGACGTCGTTGACTAGGTAGATGGACGAGGCCGCCAGGCAGAACACCACGAAGGCGACCGCCACTTTGACCAGCACCTTGGTCCAGTCGTGGTGAACGTCGGTGCCCAACGCCGCCAGCGGAGCCGCCGCCACCAGGATGTTCTTCACCCATTGCCGCGGGCGCACCGCCTTGACCAAGCCGACAATCAGGTTGGCCGGCGGTCCGGCGACCTCGTCGTCAACCTGCTCACTCATTGTTGGGCTCCACCTGTCTTCGGCCAGCGACGGTCGACCTGGACGGCAACGGCCGCCACGGCTGCTCCGACCGCCACGCCGGTGGCGACATCGCTGGGGTAGTGCACGCCGAGCAGCACCCGGGAGAGCGCCATCGGCGGCACCAGCATGCCAGGCAGCGGCAGCCCGGTGACCCGGGCCAGCAGGATGGCCGCCGCGGTGGTCGAGGTGGCGTGCGCCGACGGGAAACTCAGGCTGCTCGGGGTGCCGACGTTGACCGCGACGGCCGGGTGATGCGGCCGAGGGCGACGCACCACCCGTTTGATCACAACGGCCGCGGCGTGCGCGGCGAACGCCCCCGCTCCGGCCACCAGCCAACCGCGGCGCCGGGCCGGCTGCAGGATCGCGCCGATCGCAGACACCGCCAGCCAGCCGAGGCTGTGCTCACCGAAATAGGACATGGCCCGCGCCACCGCCAGCGCGCCGGGACGATCCGCCAACGCCGACTGGACGGCGACG
>NZ_DATNJW010000002.1:0-3249 GCF_035603715.1 Mycobacterium sp.
CCCGCCACACTTTCCTCGGGGGCGCGTCGACATGGAATCGAACGGTGAAGGATTGCATCAGCTTTCTCCCCAGCTGTCCCAGAAGGTCACGGTCTCCGCGGGCGGTCGCGAGGCCGGCCGGAAATCAGTCCCGATCGTGTAGGCCACCGGGAAAAGCGCAGCCTGCGTGACCGTGGCCGGGATGCCCAGCAATTCGGCTACCTCTTGCTCCTTGGCCAAATGCATTGTCGTCCAGACCGATCCGAGGCCACGAGACCGAAGCGCGAGCAAAAAGCTCCAGCCGGCCGGGATGATCGACGCCCAAGCCGACGCGGCGGTCAACACGCTGGAGTTATCGATGCGGTTCTCCAGGCAGGGGATGACATGCACGGGAACTTGGGCCAGTGTGTCGGTGAGGCTGAACGCGCTGGCGTACACGCGCTGGGTTTGCGGGTCAGACGTGTCGTTAGCGGCGAGTGCAAGATACTCAGCGCCGATGCTGCTGTAGATCTCCGCGATGGCGGCGCGTTTGTCGGGGTCGGTGATCACCAGCCACCGCCAATCCTGCGTGTTGCTTGCCGTCGGCGCTTGCATCGCCAGTTGTATGCACTCGAGGATCACCTCGCGACCGACCGGCCGGGTCAGGTCAAGACGTTTGCGCACCGACCGCGTGGTGCTCAGCAGTTCGTCGACGGTGGCGATATCCATGCTGTCCCTCCCGGGGTGCTCAGAGGTCGATCGCGCAGGACTGATCGACGCCGAGCACGCTCAACGAGCGTCCGAGGCCAAGGAACACCGCGACACAGAGGGTGAGATCGAGGATTTCCTCATCGGTGAAGACTTCACGCAGCCGTCCGAAGAACGTGTCGTCGATCGATGCGTGGTCGTTCGCGAACCGCTCGGCGTAATCGATGGCAAGACGTTGGCGCGGCGTGTAGCCGGGATAGGTCGCATAAGCCGCGACGTTCTCATACAGCTCTGGTGCGACGCCGGCCTCGAGCACCGAATCCGCGCGGAAGTCCGAGCACGCGACGCAGTCGTTGATCTGTGCGATCCGCATCCTGGCCAGTTCGCGCTCGTCCGGGGGCAGGATGCTCTGTTGGTACGCGCCGCGGATCATTCGCTCGACCATGTCACCGAGTTGAGGTCGCAGCGTCCAAATCATTGCGGCCTCGCCACCGGGGCCGTCGGGCACATCAAGCCTGGCCATGAAGCGAGCAAACCAGATGTTCGGCGTGACTGTCCAGGTTCCGGCCCGTGGACAGGACGCGATGCCGGGGGTTACCGTCCGTCTGAGCGGAAGCGCGATGCAGCGCTCGCACAGGAGGTCTCGCGGCATGCTCTTCATGCACGAGGTACACACGGTGCGAGGACGCGCCGAGGATGAGTTCGAGGCCGCGTTCCGCGATGGCTGGATGGCCACGCTCGGAGCCGGTGATGAAGCCCGGCTGCTCTGGTACGCCAACCACGCCCACGGCACCGGCCCCGCCTACACGGTCGTCACGGTGACCGCCGTTCGTGATGGTGCGGCATGGGAGCGCCTGGCGCGTCGCATTCAGCGAGGCGATCTGCAGCAGTGGATGCGTGAGCTCGACGCGCTCCGCCACGATGTCGCGGCCAAGCTCCTCGTGGCGCTTCCGTGGTCGCCACTTCGGGACGTGCCGTTCGGCGAAATACCAACGGATGGAAGGGAACACGAGCTGAGCCTCTACATGGAGGACACCATGTGGCCGTACGAGGACGCGTTCACCGAATACATCGACCGCTGCGGCGAGGTGTACTCCAAGAGCCTTGAGACCTCGGAGTCGATGCTGGACATTCAGGCCGGCTTTCAGCCCGCGCTCGGCAGTCACCTGCGCCGGGAAGTGGTACTGATGCAACGGATCCAGCAGCCGGAGGCGCTGCTCAACCTCCTGCGGAACGAGATCCCGGCACGCTACCGTGCACCCGGAACCTGGATGTACGAGGCCTTAGACCTGCGCGATCAATGGACCAGCCGGCTACTCCGGACTTCCTCATGGTCACCGCTGTACTGAGCCGCGCATGAATATCGGCACCATCACCGACGCCGCCGCCATCGGCGATCCCGACCGCGTCGCTCTCATTATCGGCAAGGAATCAATCGGATACGGGCAACTGGCCGCCACCGTCGAACGTTGCGCGGCGGGTTTGGCGGCCAACGGTGTGACGGCCGAAAGCCGTGTCGCCGTCGTCGACGGCGGCAGCCTACTTTCCATCGCATCGGTTTTCGCGGCGGCGCGCATCGGTGCAGCGGCAGCGCTGATGAACCCCGCGCTCACAACATCAGAGCTGCGGGCCCTGATGCAGAATGCGGGATGCGCCGACGTCGCGGTTGCCGGCGATGCATACGCGGCCCGGCTCCATGAAGCGGGCGCGAGCCGAGTGTTGACGGCCGCTGATCTGTTGAGCGACAGCCCTATTCGCGCGGCGACGACGGCCGACGACTTCGACGACCGCGACGCCCTGGTTTTGTTCACCAGCGGTACCACCGGGCTCCCGAAGGCGGTCGCAATCAGCAACGGGCAACTGAGTGGACGCATCCGCGGAATGACGCAACCGTTCCAGCCGGACTCCCCACCCACGATGGCGATGATGTGTGTCCCGTTTTTCCACGTCGGCGGCTCGCTGGGCATCCTCGGCAGCCTCTACTCGGGCAACACCTCGGTCGTGCAAGAGCGGTTCGACGCCGCCGCGTGGTTGCGGCTGGTGCAGGAGCACCGGGTACAAACCGCATTTCTGGTGCCGACCATGCTGCAGCGGATCCTCGACCATCGCGACTTCGCGGGCACCGACCTGACGTCGCTGATCGCCATCGCCTACGGGGCGGCGGCCGCGCCCGTCGCATTGGTGCGCCGCGCGATGGCCGCCCTGCCGCGTGTCGCGTTCGCCAACGTGTTCGGCCAGACCGAAACTCTGGGCGCCTACACAAGTTTGATGCCGCAGGACCACCGCGATCCCAATCGGGTGGGCTCGGTGGGAAAGCCGCTGCCGGGAGTCGAGGTCCGGGTGGTGGATCCCGACACGGGCAGAGACGTCGAAGCGGGGGTTGTTGGCGAGCTGTGGGTGAACACCAGCCAGAACGTCGCCGAAGGCTGGCTGCATACCGGCGACCTCGCACGCCGCGATGCCGACGGCTACATCTATCCCAGCGGCCGGCTCAGCGACACCATCAACCGCGGGGGAGAGAAGTTCGGCCCGATCGAGGTCGAGGAGGCACTGCGTACCCATCCCGCGGTGAGCGACGTCGCG
>NZ_DATNJW010000003.1:0-3624 GCF_035603715.1 Mycobacterium sp.
ATCCCGGTCTTGGCGGCCAACTCGCTGAGATCCCGCGATTCGCAGAACCAGTCCGGCACCGGCCCGTCAGGGTCGACGCCCAAGAACCCATAACGCTTGAGGTGTTGTGCATCGAACACCATCCAGGCCGGGTCATTGACGTAGCCCTCACGCGGGTCGAGGTAGTGGAAGGCGCCGGCCATCGAGTTGTAGTCACAGGCCTCGTTGACGAATCGCTTGCCAAGCCGGTTGACGATGATGCTGCGCGGCCGAGTCCGTTCCAGCCGCACGCTGCGACTGCGTTGGTGCCCGTCGATGGTGTCGCCCGGGATCTGCACGATCGGCACCCACCACGCCTCACCCATGTTGGCCAGGTCGGCGCCGTGCGCCATCACCATGCGCAGTCCGTCGCCGGTGTTATTGGGCGGCGAGACGGCACCATGCATCGGGCCACGCAGAAAAGCATTGACCAGCACGGGATCCCATTCGAATCCACCCGTCCCCAGGATCACTCCACGACGAGCACGGACAGCCAACTGCTCATTACCCGAGGCGATCCGGACTCCGACGATCCCGCCGTCTTCGGCCATCAGTTCCTCTGCGCGGGCGCCGGTGTGCGGAGTCACACCGGCATCGAGCAAGCCCTTGAGCAGTCCGGCGATCAACGCGGTGCCGGCCACGCACAGGTCGGCGTTCGGGTCGCCGCCCGCGTACAGGCGGGCGCGGGTCTCGGCGTCGAATCCGACGTTGGACCAGTCCTGTGGAAACGAGGTGATCCGATCACGCCACTCACCGAGTTGATTCAGATCGAACGGAGCCGCGCTCAGCGAGCGGCCGCCACCGGGCTGGCCACCGGGTAGCTCCGGCTTGTAATCCGGAAAACCCGTGGCGATCTCGAACCGCAGACTGCTGTGCGCTTCGATGAAGTCGAGCATCGCCGGACCGGTCCGCACGAACGTGTCGACGAGCGCGTCGTCCATCGACCCGAGCGACTGCGCACCCAGATAACTGAGCGCGTCGTCGACGGTGAGCTCCCCGTCGGGAGAGCGGGTATGCGCAGGGATCCACACCACGCCGCCCGAAACCGCAGTGGTGCCACCGACAGTCGCGGCCTTCTCGTAGACCGCCACCGAGGCACCGCTTGCCGCGGCGGTCAGCGCGGCGGCCAGCGCGGCTCCGCCGCTGCCGAGCACGACGACGTCGACTTCATGGTCCCAAGACGGCATGAAACTGACTTCCTCCTCAGGTGTTAGCTCAAGATCGCCGATAATTCCTTGGCTGCCTTGACAACTGCGTCCTTGCCACGCATCACCACGTCTTCGCGGTGCGAGATCAGATTGATGCAGGCCGGTGGTGACGGCGGGTCGCGATGCACGGGGACGGCCAAACCATAGGTGTTCGGCTCGATCTCACCGTGGGTGATCACCCAACCTTGCTCGCGGGCACTCACGACCAGATCGCGTTCGTCCGGGCGCGGGGGCAGGCTGGCCAGCAGCGCGATGCCTGCGGCGCCGCGATCGAGCGGATACCGGCTGCCCTCGTGAAAGGCCAGCTGGTACGGGACCTGGGTGGGGACGATTACTGCGATGGCCACCTGCTGCTCTCCCTCGGCGACCAGCAGCGACACCGTGGTGCCTAGATCGTCAGCCAGCGCGCGCAGGATCGGCACGCTGAGCTGGCGGACGTTGCGGTCGAACGACGCACCGAGCAGCGCCAGCCCCGCGGCGGGTCGATAGCGGCCGTCGTCGCCTTTGGCGATGAGCCGGAATTGGGCCAGCGTCGCAAGCAGGCGATACGCGATGGTTCGGTGCACGCCAACGCCGTCGGCGACCTGCTGCACGGTCATTCCCGCCGGGGCATCGGCCACCAGCTGCAGAGCATTGAGTCCCCGGGCCAGCGTCTGCGAGCCGGGTGCCGTGGTCGTCGGGACCTCGCGCACGTCAGCGGGCCGCGATCTTGCTTGACAGACACCCAGCAGAGAAGGATGCTCTATACATAGTGCACATTAGTGTGCGATTTTAGCACACATAGTTGGCCGGTAACGAGAACCATATTTCCGCTGGAGCTATGCAGAGAGGGACCGGTGGCCGAGCACGAGAGCGTGTGGAGTGACCTACAGGGTGTGCCGTTCGTGCAGGGCTACCTGGACGCCGGTGGTGTGCGAACTCGCTACCTGCATGCCGGCGATTCGAGCAAGCCGCCGCTGATTCTGCTGCACGGCTCGGGTGGTCACGCCGAGGCGTACGTGCGCAACCTGGAGGCGCACGCCGAGCACTTCTCGACCTGGTCGATCGACATGCTGGGCCACGGCTACACCGACAAACCCGGACACCCGCTGGAGGTCCGCCACTACGTCGATCATTTGCTGGCCTTCCTCGATGCGATCGGCGTCGAGCGCGCCCACTTATCCGGTGAATCGCTTGGCGGCTGGGTGGTTTCCCGCGCCGCCGCCGACCACCCCGGCAAAGTTGACCGGCTGGTGCTCAACACCGCCGGTGGTTCGCAAGCCGACCCCGAGGTGATGAAGCGGATCATCACGCTGTCGATGGCGGCCGCCGAAAGCCCGACTTGGGAAACCGTGCAGGCGCGGATCAAATGGTTGATGGCCGATAAGTCCAAGGACTACGACGACCTGGTCGCAAGCCGTCAGCGGGTGTACCGCCAGCCGGGCTTCGTCTCGGCGATGCGTGACATCATGGCGCTGCAAGACCCCGAGATCCGCGCCCGTAACATACTGGGCCCCAACGACTATGGGTCGATCACCGCGCCAACGCTGGTGTTGTGGACCAGTGATGACCCGACCGCTGACGTGACCGAAGGCCGCCGAATCGCCTCGATGATCCCCGGTGCCCGTTTCGAAGTGATGTCCGGTTGTGGGCACTGGCCGCAGTATGAGGACGCCAAGACGTTCGATCGCCTGCACATCGACTTCCTGCTAGGGCGTTGAGGGTGGACGGCGATCGGGATGTGGACGTCGACGTCGTCGTTGTCGGCGCGGGGCCGGTCGGTCTGACCCTGGCCAATATCCTTGGCCTGCAGGGAGTCAGCGCTCTGGTGGTCGAAGAACGCGACACGCTGATCGATTATCCTCGCGGCGTCGGGCTGGACGACGAGTCGCTGCGTACGTTCCAGGCAATCGGCTTGGTCGAACACGTTCTGCCGCACACCGTGCCAAACCAGATTCTGCGATTTGTCGACGCCAAGCGCCGGATACTTGCCGAAATGGCTCCGCCCGACGCGCGTTTCGGCTGGCCCAAGCGCAACGGGTTCGTTCAGCCGTTGGTCGATGCCGAATTGCTTCGTGGTCTGGAGCGCTTCGAGCACGTCGAGGTGCAGTGGGGCCGGCCCTTGATGTCCTGCACCGAGACGGCCGACGCGGTCACCGTCGAACTTGGCGGCGAGGGTGGGTCGAAGACGGTGCTGACCCGCTACGTGGTCGGCTGCGACGGTGGCCGGAGCACCACTCGCCGGCTGATGGGGGTGTCGTTTGACGGCACCACCTCACCGACCCGCTGGCTGGTCGTCGACATCGCCAACGATCCGCTCGGCCATCCCAACAGTGAAGTCGGCGCCGACCCGGCACGCCCCTATGCCTCGATCTCGATCGCGCACGGAATTCGCCGGTTCGAGTTCATGATTCACGCT
>NZ_DATNJW010000004.1:0-4180 GCF_035603715.1 Mycobacterium sp.
GTACTTC
Source organism: Mycobacterium sp. (assembly GCF_035603715.1). Classification (GTDB taxonomy): domain Bacteria; phylum Actinomycetota; class Actinomycetes; order Mycobacteriales; family Mycobacteriaceae; genus Mycobacterium. The sequence continues at coordinate 8 of NZ_DATNJW010000004.1, forward strand.
AACATCTATTTCTGCACCGTGTCGCTGAAGATCAACGGCCCGGCCGGCAGCGACATCATCATCCCGATGGGTGGCCAGGTTGATCCGAGCAAGGGCAGGTGCGCTTTTGTCAACAAGTAGCACCCACCGCCGCGATCGCGACCCACTCCGCACCGGGATCTTCGGTGTGGTCCTCGTGGTGTGCGTCATCCTGGTCGCGTTCGGCTACACCAAGTTGCCGTTCTGGCCGCAAGGCCGGCCCTACACTGCCTATTTCGCCGACGCCGGCGGGATCAACCCGGGCAACGACGTCTACGTGTCCGGCATCAAAGTTGGCCAGGTGCAAGCGGTCACGCTCGCCGGCGAGACCGCCAAGGTAGCTTTCACCGTGGATCGTCACGTGAACGTCGGCAATCAGTCGCTGGCGGCAATCCGCACCGAGACCATCCTCGGTCAGCGGGCGGTCGCGGTGACCCCGGCGGGTTCCGGTATCGCCACCACCATTCCGCTGAGCCGGACGACGACGCCCTACGCGCTTGGCTCCGCGCTGGAAGACTTGGGCCACAACGCCGGCGATTTGGACAAGGCCCAGTTCGAAAAATCGCTGAAGGTCCTCACCGATGCCTTGCATGATGCCACGCCGCAGCTTCGCGGAGCACTCGACGGCATCACCTCATTATCCCGTACATTGAACACCCGCGACGAAGCACTGGAAAAGCTTCTGGCGCATGCCAAATCGGTAACCGGCGTGCTCGCCGAGCGGGCCGGGCAGGTAAACAAGCTGATCGTCGATGGGAACCAATTGTTCGCCGCGCTCGATGCGCGCCGAGCCGCGCTGGCGGAGCTGATCGCTGGCATTGACGACGTCTCGGCGCAGCTGTCCGGCTTCGTCGCCGATAACCGCAAGGAGTTCGGCCCGGCGCTGAGCAAGCTCAACACCGTGCTGGACGACCTCAACGAACGCCGCGACTACATCAGTGAGGCGCTGAAGCGGTTGCCGCCCTACGCAACCACGCTCGGTGAGGTGGTCGGCACGGGGCCCGGGTTCAACGTGAACGTCTACGGCGTGATTCCCGCGCCCATCGTCGGGATGATGTTCGACGCCGTGTTCCAGCCCGGCAAGCTCCCGAATACCTTCGCTGATTATCTGCGCGGAATGGTCCAGGAGCGCTGGAAGTTGAGGCCGCAGTCGCCATGACACTTTCCTCCGCTTTACGGGAACGTCGCCGCGGGTTGCGGTTGGCGTTGGCAGTCTTGCTTGCCGTCTTTGTCGCGGTGGGCGCCTACGTGGCCTGGCCCGGCAGCGGCGGCAACAAAATCGTCGGCTACTTCACTTCGGCGGTCGGGCTGTACCCCGGTGACCAGATCCGGATCGTCGGCGTGCCAGTAGGCACCATCGATTCGATCGAACCGCGCGCCGAAGACGTGAAAATCACCATGTCCGTGGATCGCGGCGTCAAGGTTCCCGCGGATGCTCGCGCAATCATCATGTCGCCCAACCTTGTTGCGGCGCGCTTCATCCAGCTCGCGCCCGCGTATACCAGCGGGCCGGCGTTACCCGACGGCGCGACGATCGCGTTGGCCCACACCGCCGTGCCGGTCGAGTGGGACGAGGTCAAGCAATCGCTGACTGATTTGGCCAAGCAGCTGAGCCCCGCGGCCGGACAGCTGCAGGGTCCGCTGGGCAAAGCGATCAACCAGGCCGCGGATACGTTCAGCGGCACAGGTGACTCGTTCCGTACCTCACTGCGCGAGCTCTCGCGCGCCGCTGGCCGACTGGGGGATTCGCGCACCGACATCTTCGGCACGGTCAAGAACCTGCAGGTGTTGGTCGATGCCCTTTCGTCGAGCAACGAGCAGATCGTCGCGTTCTCCGGGCATGTGGCCTCGGTATCGCAGGTGCTCGCCAAGAGTTCGACGCACCTCGACAACACCCTTGGAACGTTGAACCAGGCGCTGATCGACGTCAAAGGCTTTCTGCAGCAGAACAACTCGACGCTGATCGGAACAGTCGACAAGCTCACCGATCTGACCCAGGTGTTGAGCGACCAAAGCGAAGACATCGAGCAGGTGCTGCACGTCGCCGGCCCCGGTATCGCCAACTTCTACAACATCTATGACCCCGCGCAGGGGACGTTGAACGGGCTGATCTCGATTCCCGAGTTCGCCAACCCGGTGCAGTTCATCTGCGGCGGTTCATTCGACACCCCCGCAGGTCTGTCCGGACCGGAGTACTACAAGCGCGCCGAGATCTGCCGCGAGCGGTTGGGCCCGCCGCTGCGCCGGCTGACATTCAACTATCCGCCGTTGATGTTCCACCCGCTCAACATGATCACCGCGTACAAGGGCCAGATCCAATACGACACCCCGGAAACGCAGGCCAAGGCGCAGACCCCCATTCCGGATCTGCACTGGATACCGGCGCCCGGCGCGCATCCGCCCAATCCGGCCGACCTGCAGGCGCTGATGGTTCCGCAGGCATCGACCAACGGGCCGGCACCTGGCGCGGCCGCCCCGGCGCCGAATCCATTCGGGCCACGGCCGGGTCCTGCACCAGCTGCCCCGGCGCCAGCGTTGCCCTTGCCGGCCGAGCAAGGGGCTGGGCGATGAAGCGGATCTGGTTGCGCGGCGGCGCATTAGCCGCAGGGAGCGCGTTGCTGGCAGGCTGCCAGTTCGGCGGGTTGAACTCGGTCGCCCTGCCCGGTACCGCCGGCCACGGCACTGGATCATTCTCGATCACCGTCAATCTGGCCGACGTGGCGACTCTGCCGCAGAATTCGCCCGTCATGGTCGACGACGTCACGGTAGGCAGCGTTTCGGGCATTGACGCCATGCAGCGCACCGATGGAAGTTTCTACGCCGCGGTCAAGCTGACACTGGACCGCAACGTGGTGTTGCCGGCCAATTCCATTGCCCGGGTGGCGCAGACCTCGCTGCTTGGTTCGCAGCACGTCGAGTTGGCGGCGCCACCGAATCAGCCGCCGTCGGGCAGGCTGGTCGACGGGTCGGCCATCCAGGAGACTCGAACCAGTCGCTTTCCGACCACCGAGGAAGTGTTCTCTGCGCTCGGTGTCGTGGTCAACAAGGGTAACCTGGGTGCGCTGCAAGAGATTACCGATGAGACCTATCAGGCCGTCGCCGGTAGGGAAGGCCAGTTCAACAACCTGGTGCCGCGGCTGGCCGAACTCACAGCCGGGCTGAACAATCAGGTCAACGACATTGTCGCGGCCATCGACGGGTTGGACCGGTTCTCGGCGATTCTGGCCAACAACAAGGACAGCCTCGGACGGACGCTGGAATCGCTTCCCGAGGCGCTGCGAGTACTCAACAAGAATCGTGAGAAAATCGTCGAGGCGTTCGGTGCTCTCAAAAGGGTGGCAACGGTTGCGGCGCATGTGCTTTCGCAGACAAAGGTGGATTTCGCCGCGGACCTCAAAGACATTTATGCCAACACCAAGGCGCTGGCCGACAACCGCAAGAACTTCGTGACGTCGAACCAGTTGCTACTGACGTTCCCGTTCCCGAACTTCGGTATCAAGCAGGCGGTACGCGGCGACTACCTCAATGTGTTCACCACCTTCGATCTCACGGTCCGACGGCTGGGCGAGACATTCTTCACCACGTCGTGGCCGCTGGACCCGAACATGCTGCACATGAAGGACATCCTCAATCCGCCGGAGTTCCTCCTCGGTGAAATGGCCAACCTCTCTGGGCAGGCCGCGGATCCATTCAAGATCCCGCCGGGCACACCAGCAGGGAACAACTGATGCTGGATCGACTGACTCGCATCCAACTGGCCATCTTCGCGGTGGTCACGGTGATCACCGTCGTCATCATGGCGATCTTCTATTTGCGGTTGCCGGCCGCGATGGGCATCGGCACCTACCGGGTGACAGCCAACTTCGTCGCCGGCGGCGGCCTATACAAAAACGCCAACGTCACCTATCGCGGGGTCGCTGTGGGTCGCGTCGACTCGGTGGGTCTCACCTCCGACGGCGTCGACGCGGTGATGCGACTGAACAGCGGCACCAATGTCCCGTCGAACGTCACCGCATCGGTGAAGAGCGTGTCGGCCATCGGCGAGCAGTACATCGACCTGGTGCCTCCCGAGCACGCGGCCACGACCAAGCTGCACAACGGATCTCGCATCGACCGGAACAACACCGTGATCGGCGTGGAAATCGCCACTCTGCT
>NZ_DATNJW010000005.1:0-4278 GCF_035603715.1 Mycobacterium sp.
CGAGCGGCCGACGGAGGTACGCATCGGTGACTCTCTTGTCATGGTGACCTCAGCCTCCGAGCGCGAACCGTTCCCGGCTTTCCTCTACGTGTACGTCGACGATGCGGACCTGGCCTATAACCGAGCCGTCAACGCGGGAGCGATGAGTCTGGAGTCGCCGTTCAACACACCGTACGGCGACCGGCGGGCCATGGTCCGCGACCCGTTCGGCAACGTCTTTCAGATCGCGCACCGCACCGAAGACGGGTAAATGTTGTCGGCTTGTCCGGTCCCGATCAACCCAGATTCGCCAGCAGTAGCGCCTCGGCGGTCGCGGCGCGCTCCAGCACGCCGAGATCCAGGCTCTCGTTGATGCTGTGCGCCTGCGTCGCCGGATCCTCCACACCGGTGACGAGGATTGCCGACTTCGGGAAAGCGGCGGCGAATTCGGCGATGAACGGGATCGAACCGCCCATCCCCATGTCGATCGGCTCGGTCCCCCAGGCTTGCCGGAACGCCGCCCGGGCGGCGTCGTAGACCGGGCCGGCGGCGTGGATGGCGTAGGGCTGGCCGACGTCACCGACGGTCACCGTCACGCGGGCACCCCAGGGAGCGTGGTGCTCCAGGTGGGCGCGCAGCACATCCAAGTGTGCGGCCGCGTCGCCGCCTGGGGCTACCCGCATGCTGACCTTGGCGCGAGCGCGCGGGATCAGCGTGTTCGACGATGCGGCGATGGACGTGGTGTCGATGCCGATCACGGTGATCGCCGGCTTGGCCCACAACCGCTGCGGCACCGAACCGGAGCCGATTTCGCTTACCCCGTCCAGCAGGCCCGATTCCGCACGCACCCGCTCGTGCGGGTAATCCACTGCCGCAGCTGTGCTTTCGTGCAGGCCGGCCACCGCGACGTTGCCGTCGTCGTCGTGCAGGCTGGCCAGCAGGCGCGCCAGCACCATTAGCGCGTCGGGCACCACACCACCCCATAGGCCGGAGTGCAGGCCGTGATCCAGCGTGGCGACCTCGACCACGCAGTCGGCCAACCCGCGCAGCGATACCGTCAACGCCGGGACATCGGTGCTCCAGTTGTCCGAATCGGCGATCACGATCACATCGGCGGCCAACGCGTCACGGTGGGTGGCCAGCAGCCTGCCCAGCGACGGTGAACCGGACTCCTCCTCGCCTTCGACGAACACCGTCACCCCGACCGGAGGATTGCCGCCGTGCGCCCGAAACGCCGCCAAATGCGTTGCAATACCGGCCTTGTCGTCGGCGCTGCCGCGCCCGTACAGTCGGCCGTTGCGTTCGGTCGGCTCGAACGGCGGCGACGCCCACTGCGCAGGATCGCCCTCGGGCTGCACATCGTGGTGGGCATACAGCAGCACGGTCGGCGCACCGGGCGGCGCGGGATGTCGCGCGATCACGGCTGGCGCACCGCCCTCGCTGACGATCTGCACATCACCAAAACCTGCCTGCGACAACAGGTCTGCAGTCAATCGGGCACTGCGATGCACCTGGTCGCGGCGAGCGGGGTCAGCCCACACCGACTGGATACGGACCAGGTTCTCCAGATCGTCGCGTACCGAAGGCAACACCTGGCGCACTCGTTCGACCAGATCGCTCATGGCCTCGAGGCTAGTCGGGCTGCGCTCGACGCGAGACGCTGAGGCACCATCCGCCACACGGGTCACTTGAGGTGGCGGCGGCCTTCGTGCCCACCTCTCAGCGACAAGGCGGTAGAGCGGCCGAGTTGTCGCTCGGAGGTGGGCAAATCGCCATGTGCCCGACTCCGTGTGACGGATGAGAAGGAGCTACGGCGCTTCGAGAATGGCCACCGCGGCAGCGGTGTCGGCTTCGTGCGTCAACGACACGTGGATCGTCACGTCCTTCAGGTGCTTGGCGATATCGCCGGTCAACCGCACCCGCGGCCGGCCCCACATATCGGTGACGACCTCGATGTCGCGATGGATGTCCTCGCGCAACACCGGCCGTTGGGAGAACCGCGATCCGGACCAGGCCTTGATCACCGCTTCCTTGGCCGCCCACCGCGCCGCCAGGTGTCGTGCGGCCGACGAACTCTTGTCCGACGCGTCACGCCGCTCACCTGGGGTGAAGGTCTCGGCGAAAACCGTTCCGGGCTGGTCGACCTGCTCGGCGAACTCAGCAATGGAGACAAGGTCTATCCCCACTCCGACAATGCTCATTTCTGCGAACCTATCGGATGCTCACTGGCGGTAGACGTCGTCGTCGCCCAATCGCGCGTTCGCGTCGAGCAACATCGACGCTTCCTGCCGCTTCTCGGACACCTCATGGTCGAAGCGACGGTCGGCGGGCCGCTCGTACAGTGCGGGGCCGCCGGCGATCGCCGACGCCAGTCGTCGCTGTCCGGCCAGCAGACGTGCGTCTGCCCTACGCAGGTAATCCGCGCGCTGTTCGGCGTCCAGCGTCGCCATGAAGGCCTCCGGGTGCACCAACGCGACCAGACCGGAGACGTGGCCGAACCCGAGGCTGGTCACCAGCCCGGCCTTCAGCGGGAACTTCTCGCCGAGGCGCAGCGTGTCGCGCACCCAGACGAAGTGCGCGGAGTCCGCGAGTTCGTCGTCGACGCAATCCAGGCTGCGATTGGGCGGGATGACCCCGTCGCGCAGGATCTGGCACAGGCCCATCATCTGGAAGACCGCCGCGCCGCCCTTGGCGTGCCCGGTGAGGCTCTTCTGCGACACGATGAACAGCGGGGCACCGTCGGAGCGACCCATCGAATCGGCCAGCCGCTCATGCAGTTCGGTCTCGTTGGGGTCGTTGGCCAACGTCGAGGTGTCGTGCTTGGAGATCACCGCGACGTCGTCAGCGCCGACGCCCAGCTTGGCCAGCGACCGCGCCAGCGGCGAATCCTTGCCCCCACGTCCGGCACCCAGCGCGCCCAGGCCCGGGGCCGGGATCGAGGTGTGCACACCGTCGGCGAAGGACTGCGCGTAGCCAACCACTGCCAGCACCGGCAGACCCATCTTGAGCGCGAGGTCGCCGCGGGCCAGCAGGATGGTGCCGCCGCCCTGAGCTTCCAGGAACCCGAGCCGGCGCCGGTCGTTGGGCCGGGAGAACTTCGAGTCCGCAATGCCCCTGCCGCGCATCATGCTGGTGTCGGCGGTCGCGGCCATGTCACCGAAGCCGATGATCGCCTCCAGCGTCAGGTCGTCGAACCCACCGGTGACCACCAGTTCGGCCTTGCCGAGCCGGATCTTGTCCGCACCCTCCTCGACCGAGACCGCCGCGGTGGCGCACGCGCCAACCGGGTGGATCATCGCGCCATAGCTACCGACATACGACTGAATCACATGTGCGGCAACGACGTTGGGCAGCACTTCTTGCAGGATGTCGTTCGGCTTGTTCCGGCCGAGCAGGTTGCCGTGATACATGGTCTGCATCGACGTCATGCCACCCATGCCGGTTCCCTGCGTGCTGGCCACCAAGCCCGGGTGCACCCATCGCATCAGCTCGGTCGGAGTGAAGCCCGACGACAGGAACGCGTCGACGGTCGCCACGATGTTCCACAGCGCCACCCGGTCGACCGAGCTGGCCATGTCTTGGCTGATACCGAACACCGTCGGGTCGAATCCGGTGGGGATCTGCGCGCCGACCGTCCGCGACAGCTTGGTCTTGCGTGGCACACGAATCTCGGTGCCCGCCTTACGGGTAACCTGCCAGTCGGTGGAGCCCGGGACCGGCTGGACCACGGTGTGCTCGGCGTCGAACTGGGCGAACCCACGGGCGTCGGCCTCCGATGAGACGACGAACGTGAAGTCTTTGTCCAGGAAGACGCTCACCATGAGTGGCGACGCGTGATCGGGATCGATCGCACCGTCGTCGACGAATTCACGGATGCCGACGCGTTCTACCACGATGTCGTGATAACGCTCGACCAACTCGGCCTCGTCGATCAGGTCGCCGGACTCGGTGTCATACCAGCCCGGCGTCGGGTCGTCCTCCCACTTGATCAGACCTGTAGTCCAGGCCAATTCGAGCACACCGGCGGCCGACAGTTCGTTGTCGACCTCCATCTCGAAGCGAGTCCGCGACGAGCCGTACGGGCCGAGTTCGGCGCCGCCGACGATGACCACCAACTCGGACGGGTCGACGTCGAGGTCGGCCCAGACCGGCGGCGGGGCCGGGCTGAAACCGCGTGGCGGCGAGGGCAGTGCGGCGATGGTCCCCTCGTCGGCAATCTCTTCGTCAACGGCAGCTTCGGTGGCCACCTCCTCGCGGGCCTTGGCGGCCAGCTCGGCCATGTCCAGCTCGACATCACCG
>NZ_DATNJW010000006.1:0-2221 GCF_035603715.1 Mycobacterium sp.
AAGGAGAGGCATGTCCCGCAAAAGCAACCGCATTGCCCGCTTTTCGGGTCTGGCGCTGGCCGGCGCCGGCCTGGCCCACTTCACCAGCCCCGGCCTGTTCGAGCCGATCACCAAGTCGGCGTTCCCGCGCAACACCCGCCAGCACATCTACACCAACGGCAGCATCGAGACCGTGCTGGGACTGACGTTCGCGAGCCGGCAGACCCGCAGCCTGGGCGCCGTCGGATTGATCGGGTACCTAGCCTACCTGGGCGGAAATGCTATCCGCCAGTCCCAAAAACCGTAGCTTCCATCAGTTTTCGCACACACGCCTGCGAATAGGCGGAGTTGTCGGCGGAGTTCTCGTAGTGCACCAGCCGACCAACATCGACTACCAGCGCCATCGCCGCATGGACCAGAACACGCGCCTGCGTCTCGGTGAGCGCCGGCCGCGCCGCTGCCAGTAGGCGCATCCAGGCATCGATCGTCGAGCGCTGCACACTACGGAGCAGTTCCTGATCCACGCGCGTCAGGTTCACCCGTTCGGTGTAATAGATCGCGGCCAGATCCGGATTCGCGAACGAGGTAGCCACGTATGCCTCGATCAGCAAGGTGAGCATATGGCCCGGTTCGGTCAGCCCGGTCAGGATCGCCGACAGCCGGCCCGAGACCCGATCGGCCGCACGCCGCAACCCCGTCGCGAGGATGTCGCACTTGCCCGGGAAGTAGCGGTAGATCCCCGACACCGGAATACCGACGGCCGAGGCGATCTCGGCCATGCTGGTCTCGGGATAGCCCTTGGCGTTGAACAACACCATCGACGCCTGCAGCAGGGCTTCGTATACCCCGGTGTCGGCTTCGAAGATTCGCCACGAGGCCGGGCGGTCCACGGTATCCGCCGGTTCCGGCAGCTCGGCCTGGAGTACCGCCGAGGCGGCGCCGGCGAGCAGCGCGCGGATGTCGTTGGCGGGCAACTGAACTCGGTGGTCGACGGCGCTTCCGATCACGCTGAGCAGCCCCGCCGACAGCATCCATCGCTGCGACGAGGTCAGGTTGGGGCGAATCGCAATGAGCGGCCGCTGAATTCGGCGGTTCACCAATCGCAGCTGATCGCCGAGCGCAGATTGGTCTTCGCCGTGCAGGTAGCGAGCCTGCCATCGATACAGCCCGCCGGATTCACGATTGGCCAGCGTCACGTCGATCAGCGCCTCGACCAGTCGGTCCAGCGTCTCGGCGGGATCGCCGCCGGCTTCGGTATCGGCGAAGTCGGTGCAGTCGACCAGTTGCTGGCCAAGCGCCAGGACGGCGTCGCGGAACAGCTCGTACTTGCTGGCATGGTGCCGATACAGCGCCGGCGCGGATATTCCGACCTTGGCCGCGATCGCTTCCATGCTGACGGCGTGGTAGCCCTGCGCACTGAACGCCTCGGCGGATGCCCGGGCGATCTGATCTTTGCGATCCTTGGGCCGTCGGCGTACTTCGGCGGCGCCCTGCGCTCGCGGCGTCGTCACCGCCTCACCCTATCCCGCGGATTGTTGCCAAAAAACCTACCGCCGAGTCAGAACCGTCATTAACATAGCTCTTGCTCGATACGCCTGAGCAGCGTTTCAGGGGCCCGGTTGGGAGGTAACCGCTCATGCTGGAGACGATTCGCCGCGTCCTCGGCTACCAGCTCACGATCGCGCAGCTGATCGCGCTGGGAGTGGTCGTCGGCACACCGTATCTGCTGATCGGAGCCATCTGGTCGACGACGCACACCGCGCATCTTCAGAACATGCACGGGGTCGATCTGGTGGTGTCGTTCCTGGGATCGATCGTGTCGTGGCCGGTGCTGCTGTTCGCAAACGTGTGCATGACATGACCGCAAGGGCAGCTGGACTACCGTCGATGCGCCGATTCACATATCTCGGCACACGGCGTGACCCGAGAGGAGACTCGTGAGCAATCGTCAGGTACTACTCGGAGTCGTGGGCGCCGCGTTGATCGCCACCGGACTGCTGGCGCTGTGGTTTCCGGTGCACCTGGACCAATACGACCAATGGGGAATGCAAATCAGTTGCGGGAGGGGCTTCAACGGGAGCCTGTCGCAGAGCCCCGGAGCCCACGACGCCAACCTCGCCGGCCAGTGCGCGACAGCGCTGCTGCTGCGCCGCCTCTGGGCTATCCCGGCCGCCATCATCGGCTGGGCGCTGGTGACGGTCGTCGCCGCGATATGGGTGCATACTCCGGACGATTCGGAGGA
>NZ_DATNJW010000007.1:0-17413 GCF_035603715.1 Mycobacterium sp.
GTCGCCGACGGTGTTAACTTCACGGCCGCCGAAGCGCTTGAGCTGGTGGCGAATGATGCTGTCGTGGTTATCCAACAGATCGTGCCACCGGTCGTCGCCGAGCGCCGCGGCGTGTCCCGTGGAGCCGACGATGTCGGTGAAGAGGATCGTGGCCACCACTCGGTCGCACCCAGCGCCACCACGCACGCCGGTGACGAATTCCTCGACCTCGTAGAGCAACTCAGCGGTGTCGCCAACCAATACAGCGTGTCGGCACCCGGTAATTCGACGTAGGTGGACTGAGTTATGTGCTCCGCTAAGTAGCGCCCATGTCCGGGTGGAATGAAGGTGGAACCGCGGCGGTGCAAAATCAGCGTCGGCGCTGTGATGCGTTCGAGAACGTCACGCAAGTCTGCTTTCACCGCCGCCGTGCCCACGGCGCGGGCCATGGTCGGCGATGCCGCACCATTACCCGCACGGTCCCACCACGTGCGAAACGCTTCCACGCCGGCGACCGATGGGGCCATCCATTCGAGGACATCGACACCCTGCTCGACCGCATCTAGTTCGTAGGCCGATGTCGTTAAGGCGATGGACTGGCTCAGCTTAAAGCCGAACGGATAATCGTCGGCCCACAAAAAGCGAGCCGCGCCGTTGACGACAACCAGTCCATTCACCCGATCGGGGTAGTTCGCGGCCAGTACAAGTCCGTTCATCGACCCGAAACCGGAGATAAAGATCGTCGCCTTCGAACACCCAACCGCATCCATCACGGCGATCGCGTCCTCTGCCCAAAACTGCGGCCCAATCACATCTATCGATGGAACACGCGAGGAAAGACCCGTCCCACGGTGGTCAAGCCGGATCACCCTGCAGAATGACGCTAGCCGTTCATGAAAGCGATTCATCGACGGCTCGGCCGCGATGGAATCGATCGAAATCAGGGCAGACGGCAACACCACCAAATCATGCGCACCATCACCAATCACCTGATAGGCGACGTCCATGTCGCCGCACTTGGCATAGCGAGTCCGTGCAGTGCTCACAGCCAAAGGTTAGTTCAGGGCAGAGGGACTAATCGCTGTTCAAAGCCATGTCTTAGACATCTCCGAGTTTGTGAACGACCGTGCTGGCTTGTCGAGGCGCGAGCCATTCTCAAAACTAACGCCACAATGCCCTGACCCCGGTTGGTTGGTCCACGTTGAGTGAGAGTCTTGCCGCCCATGTTTGTGGGCAGGAAGGACGATCCCGATGGCAACGAGGAAACGACACACGCCCGAGCAGGTGGTGCGCAAGCTAACCCAGGCGGATCGTATGCTGGCCGAGGGCAAGGAGATTGCCGACGTGTGCCGCGAGCTGCAGGTCTCCGAGCAGACCTATTATCGCTGGCGCAATCAATTCGGCGGGCTCAAGGCCGACGACGTCAAGCGGCTCAAGGATCTGGAGCGAGAGAACGCCACGCTCAAGCGGCTGTTGGCCGAGGCGGAGCTAGAGAAGGCCGCGCTCAAGGAGATCGCCCAGGGAAACTTCTGAGCCCGGAGCGCCGGCGAGCCGCCGTGCACCACCTGATGCGGGTGATGCAGGTCAGTGAGCGGTTCGCCTGCCGGGTCACCGGGCAACACCGCACCACCCAGCGTCACCGCCCAGCCAGCCAGACGCCGGGAGACCCGGATGCCGCTTTGAGGGCGTGGCTGCGCTTGTGGGCCAAAGAGCATCCCCGGTGGGGGTTTCGCCGCGCCTACCATTGCGCCCGCGCCAACGGCTGGTATGTCAACCACAAACGCCTGCAACGCTTATGGCGCGAAGAGGGCCTGCGGGTGCCGCAGCGCCGCCGCCGCAAACGCCTCGGCGCCAGCACCACGGCCGGGATCGTGGTTGCCGATGCGCCGAATCGGGTGTGGGCAGTGGACTTTCAATTCGACGCCACCACCGACGGGCGCCCGGTCAAGATCGTGTCGATCGTTGATGAGCACACCCGCGAATGCTTGGGCGGGCTGGTTGAACGCTCCGTCACCGCCGATGTCCTGATCGATGAGCTGGACCGGCTGGCGACCCAACGCGGTTACCCCGCTGTGCTGCGTTGTGACAACGGGCCCGAGCTGGCCTGCGCAGCGATGGCCGACTGGGCCGGTGATCGCCTATTACTGGCGTTCATCCCGCCAGGCCAGCCGTGGCGCAATGGCTATATCGAATCTTTCAACAGCAGGGTCCGCGACGAATGCCTCAACATCAACATCTTCTGGTCACTGGCGCACGCCCGCGTCGTCATCGGCGATTGGAAGTATCAATACAACCACCACCGCCCCCACTCCGCCCTGGGCTACCAGCCGCCAGCCCGCTACGCCGCCAACTGCACCCACCAATAAACCCCCAAAGCAGTGAGAACAGTGACGCACCTTGCGATCCGGTAACACCGTCGGCTGCGACGCGGGTACGCGAAGTCGATGCAACACCGGTAGTTGTCAGTGGCCCGATAATCCGACCCCGTCGAAAGGCTTGGCCGCCCCATCGGTCAGGCGTGACGTGCTGCCTCTTGGGCAAGTTGGACGCGCGAAGCCAGGCCCAGCTTGGTGTAGACATGAGTGAGGTGGGTTTCGACGGTGCGTGGTGAGACGAAAAGCCTTGTCGCGATGTCCTTGTTGCCCAAGCCGGCACTGACGAGCCGGACGACGTCCAGTTCGGTTGGCGTCAGCGATGCCCAGCCGCTGGCCGGGCGTTTGCGCTCGCCGCGGCCGCGTTGGGCGTAGGCGATCGCTTTGCCGGTGGACAGCGCGGCGCCCTCGGCCCGTGCAGACTCGAAGTCGGCTGCGCCCAATGCATTACGAAGCGTCGCGACCGCGGCATCGTGCCCGGCGTCATAGATCTTGAACCGGACCGCACCCATGCGTTCCCGCAGGGCCTGCGCCGCGCCGAATAGTCGCGCGGCTTCTCGGTGACTGTCGGCGGCGCCGGCCAGCGTTGCCAGGCACTCGACAGTATCGGGGAGAGCCAGATGCGCCTCGACTTCGGCGGCGCACGCGAGCGCCCGGTAGGCGTCGCGATCGGCCTGCTCCGGCTCGCCCTGTGCGATCGCAACCCGCGCACGCGTCGTCAGCGCCACCGCTAGGTGCCAGCCCCTCATCACCGAGACGGCATCGTCCGCCCAGCGGCGGGCCGCGACCAAATCACCACGCGCAAGGGCAACCTGCGCTACTGGGTTGATATTCACCACCCCCAGCTGGGCACTCAACCGCTGCGAGGCCGCCTCGCTCGCATCGGCCGCGGCCGCTACATCACCTGCGGCCAGGCTCGCCGTAGCCAACGCCGCGTAGCTAAAGCCCTCAATGAACCCACCGATCTCCGCTGCGGCCTCGATCGCCGCGTCGGCCGCGGCTCGCGCCGCACTGATGTCACCGTGGTACGCCAACACCATGCCCTGGCAGAACAGCATTGCCGCCGTCCCGACCACGTCGTGATTGGTCTCGGCGTCGGCAGCCGCGCCGCGAAACTGTGCGACGGCCCCGGCCAACTCGCCCTGCATCCACTGTGCCAAACCGAGGCTCCAGCGACAGCGAAACGCGGCAGGCCGGTCACCGATCGACTCGGCGAGGTCGCGTCCTTCTTCACCGGCCGCACGCGCGGCGATCGGGTCACCCGCGATGAATGCGGCGTACGCCTGAAAGCCGAGGATCTCGCTCAACATCCCTTGGTCGCCGAGGCCCCGGGCCAGTTCGTTCGCCTCGGCGAGGTAGCGCGAAGCCACCTCGGTGTTGTAGGCGGCGATACCTCCGCAGGCGGTGAGCGCCCGGGCCACCAGGGCCGGGTCGCCAATTTCACGCGCGATCGCCAGGGCTTCTTCGGCCTGATCGAGGCTGTCGACGGCGACGACCTGGGTGGCGAGCGCGGCCTTGTCGGCGAGCGCCCGCGCCCGTACCCCGGCCGCCACCTCGATGCCGTGCGCGGTGTCGTCGCTGAGGATGGCGTCGTACCAGGCCAGTCCTTCCTGGATACGGCCCCGCCCTAGCCAGAGCGGCTGCAGTGACGACACGAGCTGCAGCGCACGCTCGACGTCTGAGTTCTCCTGGCTCCAGGCGAAGGCCGAGCGCAGGTTGTCGATCTCGCTCTCAGCTTGCTCGACACGCTGCTGGTGGCCGCTGGCCGCCGGGGCATCGAGCTGGCTAGCCATCAAGGTGAAGTAATCGCGGTGACGCGCCCGCACGGTATCGGCTTCACCGGACTCGCCGAGCTTTTCCAGGGCGTACTGGCGCACGGTTTCAAGTAGCCGGTACCGCATTCGGCCGCCCGTGTCGTCGGCCCCCACCAACGACTTGTCCACGAGCAGAGTGAGTTGGTCGAGGACCTGGTATCGCTCGACCTCGGTGCCGCCAGCGACGGCACGGGCGGCGGCGAGGTCGAATCCACCCATGAACGGCGCAAGCCGGCGAAACAAGACTCGCTCGGGCTCGGTCAGCAGCGCATGCGACCAATCCACCGACGCATGCAGTGTCTGTTGGCGACGCACCGAAGTGCGGGAACCACCGGTCAACAAGCGGAAGCGGTCGTGCAAACTGTCGACGATCTCGTGGAGCGTCAACGCACGCACCCGGGCCGCGGCGAGTTCGATGGCCAGCGGCATGCCGTCGAGGCGACGGCAGATCTCCTTCACAGCGTCGTTGTCGTCGTCGGTGACTGTGAATCCGGATCGCACCCGGCGCGCTCGGTCGACGAACAGCTCGATGGCCTCGTCGTCCAACGAGAGCGACGGCACTTGCCAAGTCACCTCGCCGGCGACCCCGATCGGCTCACGACTCGTTGCCAGCAGCGTCAGCCGCGGACAGGCGCTCAGCAGCGCGGTGATCAGCGCAGCACTCGCATCCAGAAGGTGTTCACAGTTGTCCAGCAGCACCAACATCCGACGATCTCTTACGAACCCGATGAGCGTCTCTGTTGTGGGGCGGCTCGGCTGATCCGCCAGGCCGAGGGCACCTACCATCGCGACTGGCACCAGGTCGGGGTCGGTGATCGGCGCCAGCTCGACATACCACACTCCGTCACCGAAATCGGTAGCCATCTGACCCGCGACCTGTATGGCCAGACGGGTCTTACCGGCACCGCCGGCGCCGGTCAAGGTGACCAGCCGGTTGGCAACGAGGGTCTGCCGCACATCGTGAATCTCCGCGCCGCGGCCGACAAAACTGGTGAGCTGCACCGGTAAATGCTCCGCGGCAACGGGTTTCGACGTCCGAAGCGGCGGGAAGTCGTTGCGGATATCGGGGTGGCACAGCTGCACCACCCGTTCGGGACGGGCGACACCGCGCAGTTCGTGACTGCCGAGATCGGTCAGCCACGCGTCGGCCGGAAGCGTATCGACAACCAAATCCTCGGCGGTGCCCGAGAGCACCGTCTGGCCGCCGTGCGCGAGATCGCGCAGCCGCGCCGTCCGGTTGATCGTCGGGCCAACGTAATTACCCTCATCGCGCAGCTGCACCTCTCCGGTATGCACACCGATGCGCAACCGGATCGGGGCCAGCGGCGCCCGCTGCAACTCCAATGCGCACGCAGCCGCCTCGCTCGCGCGGGCGAACGCGACCACAAAGCTGTCGCCCTCACCCTGCTCGACCGGCCGCACCCCGCCGTGGGCGGCGAGCAGGTCTCCTAGCATGCGGTCCAAGCGAGCGACGGCGGCGGTCATCTCCTCCGGTTGGGTCTCCCACAACCGCGTCGAGCCCTCGACGTCGGCCAGCAGCAGCGTCACCGTTCCGGTTGGCAGCTCGCCCACGCCCAACTCACTCCAGTTCACCGGCGGCATGTCCGCACGTGGATCAGTTTCGGTCATGCTAGCCAGCATCTCGGGGCAGGGAGCCGCAAACATCAGTGAAAACCCGTATCCCGACGTCGCTGAGCGGTCGGTTCGGTGAAACATCGCGCCACCGGGGGAACCACGTAGGGCAAAACACCATGCCGGTGCGCGCCTATAGACCGGGCCCGTTCAGTTACGAGTTCTCCCCGATGATCTGGCGCTCCGGAAGCCCCACAGTCGAGTCGAGGACCCGACCGAGGAGGACCACCATGACCGTAACCGTTGACGGATCGAGCTGCCCAAGCGTCTTCGATGCCGGACTACCGACGATCAACTACGAATACGCTCAACACCCCGACGAAGCCCACGCAATCATCAGCCAGGCCCGCGAGAAGGCGCCGATCGCGATCGGGCCATACGGGCCCGAGCTGCTGACCTACGATCTCGTGCGCACCGCGCTCCGCGACCCGCGATTCCGGGTGCCTCAAGGGATGTTCCTTGCAGCGCAAGGCATCACCTCTGGCCCGCTTTGGGACCGCGTCGCCGCCAACATTCTCAGCCTCAACGGGGAGGAACACCACCGGCTACGCCGACTGGTGTGCAAAGCCTTCACACCCAAAGCGACGCCACGGCTGCGCACGACGATCGTCGACATCATCACGGGACTGGTTGACCGCCACAGCGCCCACGGGCGCTGCGACGTGGTCACCGACATTGCCCGCCAATACCCGATCCCGGTCATCTGCGCGCTACTGGGCGCACCGCCCGAAGACTGGGAACTGTTCTCCAGCTGGACAGATGACATCTTGAAGGCTTTCAGCTGGAATGCCGCCAAGGAAACATCGGCGATCCTGACCGCCTGGGATGCTCTCGACACCTACATCGACGACATGCTCGCGCACCGGCGGCACGCATTGACCGACGACCTGATCTCCGAGCTGATCCGCGCCGAGGACGATGGCGATCGCCTCAGCGCCGACGAACTCCGCATGCTCGTGGCCGCGCTGTTGTTGGCAGGCACCGACACGACCCGCCTCCAGTTGAGTGCGGCGGTACACGTGCTGTGCGATCACCCCGACCAGTGGGCACTCCTGGGCCGGCATCCGGAGCTTGCGGTCAATGCCGTCGAGGAGCTCATCCGCCATTCGCCGATCACCTTCGTCACGTTGCGCGCCACGATGGAGGATGTCGAAGTCGCCGGCGTCAAAATCGCGGCCGACACAATAGTCGTCGTCAACACTGGGGCGGCCAACCGGGATCCCGCGGTCTGCGACGACCCCGACCGTCTCGACATCAGCCGCGTGGGCGCCCCACCGATCCAGACATTCGGCGCCGGCATGCACTACTGCCTCGGTGCCCATCTCGCCCGCCTCGAGTTGGCCGAAGCCCTGGCGGTGATGACACGGCGCATGCCCAACGCCCGCCGCACCGGTCCGGCCCCATGGAAACCGCTGACCGCACTGAGCGGACCCACCACTCTGCCTATCGAATTCGACGCCGGACACTGAACCCGCCGACCAGCCACGAGCTGGGTAGGGTGCCATTGCAACGCACAAATAAAATCGACTCTCACAAAAAAGTGGACCAATTCTTGGGGTCCTGCCAACAACATGATGCTTGAGCCCGGATGGCAGGCGGTCGCCGAAAGGATTGACGGTTGGCTCACGGACCGAGGCCTGTAAGAGCGTCCGGTGTCCTTCCCTGCTCGCTACGATCACGTAGTCCCTGAGGGCGCTGAGGAGAAGCCGCTATGAAGCGTGTAGTCATCGTTGGTAGCGGGTTGGCCGGTTTAAGCGCCGCATATCGGCTACATGAACAGGGCTGCCAGGTCACGGTGCTAGAAGCCCTGGACCGTGTCGGGGGCAGGGTGTTGTCTGAGTTCGAAGACGGCTTCCTGTTTGATGTCGGACCCACCATCGTGACCGACAACTACACCGAATATATGGAACTTGTCCGCGACGTGGGCTTGTCGGACAAGTTGATTGACTGCCCGCCTCAGATCGCAGTGGTGAAAGGCAGCGACTTACATATTCTCGATACCAGCAAGCCTCTTCGGTCATTTTTTAACACCAAGCTTTTGCCGTCCGCCGCGAAGTTGCAGTTGATAGCGCGTGGCGTGCGTCTGATCAGGCCGCTATCCGGCATGAACCCGTATGACTTGCGCAATCGTGTCCACTACGACACCGAGTCGATCGAGGCTTATATCGACCGAATATTTGGACGCGAGCTTAACGACTTGATAATCGACGGCATCACGCGCTCAATGGTGTCCAGCTCTCCGGGCGAGGCGTCGGTCGTAGGATTTCTTGCGGGCGCGGTTACCGCGTCGGGAAAGATGCAAACGCTAGAAGGCGGTTTGCAGCTCCTGCCGTCAATGTTGGCCGAGAAGCTGGACGTTCGTCTCAGCTCGCCGGTGACCCAAGTCCTAAATGCCGACAACGGAGTAGAAGTCCATTACCAAAACGAGGCCGGGACTGAGGCCTGTGAACACGCAGACGCATGTGTGATTGCCACGCCATTCCGAACCGCTGTCGGCATATATGAACCGCTGAAAGCGCTTGGAACCGAGTTAATTTCAAAGTCCATGGACTCCGGTTGTTGCTCGCTGCAGCTCAGGTATTCCAGGCGTACTGAGAAAGAACCGTTCCTTGTGATGGTGCCAAAGGCGGCTTCCCTCGAGATCAGCAGCCTGTTCCTCGAACATGTCAAGGCACCTGATCGCGCCCCGGCAGGAGCGAGTCTTATCACGGCGTTTTTCCCTGAACAACTTGATATTGACTCGATGAATTGGACCGAGGATCGACTGACGACCACGGCAAGGGAACTGATCGAGCGGCTGTTCCCTGAGCTTCGCGACCACTATCTAGGTGCTCGCCTCGAGCGTTGGCAGTATGCCGCCAACCAAGCTGACGTTGGTTACTACAAAGCCCTGCAAAAATTTCTCGACAACTATCCGGTCGCAGGCCCTGTCCAGATAGCAGGCGATTACATGGCCCTACCCTCACAAGAGTCGGCAGTGGTCGCCGGACGCAGGGCCGCCACGCGAGTCCTTGCCGCCTAACAACTTTCGATCAGGTCAAGCTCGTGGGGTTGACTCGCGCGTGAGTCTATTGGTCGAGGCCGAAGACCTGCACGGCGGCTGACTTTCCTTTCAAGATATGGGATCCCCGGTCGATGAGGGCGGGCGGTCGATGCGCCAAAGCAGCAACGCACTGCTCGGTGATAAGGATCTTGTCGCCGGTGGTTTTGGTGAGCTGCTCGACGCGGGCTGCCACGTTGACGGTGTCACCGATCAGGGTGAACTCGAGTTTGCCTGCGCCGCCGATGGTCCCGGCGATCACCAGACCGGTGTTGATGCCGATACCGATTTGAAGTTCGCCGCCGAAACGCTCAGTGACGAGACGGTGAATCGACACCGCGGCGGTCACTGCGGCGTCGGCATGGTCCGCGAGGGCGTTGGGGGCGCCGAAGACCGCCAGAGCGCCGTCGCCAAGGAACTTGTTGACATGCCCACCGGCGTCGACAACTGCGGGCACGACGATCTCGAACAGCGCGTTGAGGCGTGCAACGGTGTCCTCGGCGGTATTCGCCTCGGCGAACGGGGTGAAGTCGCGGACGTCGACGAACATCACGGTTACCTCGCGGCGCTCCCCGGTGAACACGTCGTCGCCCTGCTCGAGCAGCCGTGCCGCGAGAGCCGGGTCGACGTAGGTGCCGAATGCGGCCTGAAGTCGTTGTCGTTCAGCCAATCCGGCCTGCATGCGATTGAACGACGCCGACAGCGCACCGAGGTCATCGTCCTGCACCACGGGCAGGCGTTGACTGTAATTGCCCGCGGCAACCCGTTCGGTTCCCGCAGCGAGGTCGCGAATAGGTTGCATGGAAGGTGCAGACCCGACGCCGACGAAGATCGGCATCGCGAAGCCAAGCGCCAACGCGCACCCGATCACGGCCCACAGCAGCGGGACCTCACTGGCAGTTTCAAATATGACTGCCAGCATCGCGCCCGCCATGGCGAAGACGAACGCGACCGCGGACACGGACACGTTCGACCACCTGGCAAACGTCGGGCGAGATCGGGGCAGCGAATCCCCGATCGCCGTGTCACCGGCGAGGGCGATCCTGGCCGGTCGCAATGCCGGTTCGACGAAGCTGTGTCCAACGATCAGCGCCACGGATACTCCTGCCGCGGCTCCCACGATCGCATACTGGACCAGCCGTGACTCTGTCGCTCCGGCAATCGCACCCACAGCAACCAACATCGCGGCGCACCCCACAGCGTTCCCACCCACCCCTCGGGTAATCGCCCCCCGACCATAGGCGTAACTGTCTTTCAAGGCTTTCGCACGATCGACCTTGTGGCCGGCTGCCCATTGCTCGGGAAGGCGAAGCCGTCGGTGGCCGGGCGGATAAAACACGCAGCACATCGCGAGCACGCCAATAACACTCACGGCGCCGGCGGCGACGTATTGACTCGACCTCTCAAAAGCGACAACGCCAAACGACATAAGAAGGCTGCCTGGCAGCGACACGGCACATACGGTCGCGCAGACCGCCCACGAGTACCTCGCCCCGTATCGATCCCACGCCCACTGCCAGATGCGGTCCATGTCGGGAGACTAAACGGTAAGGCCCCTCTGGCATCCCGGTTTGAACGCGCGTCGGTTTCGAACCGAGGACGGTAGCAACCGACGCACAGCGAAACAACCTGACGTCCTTGGTCGGGTGTTTGGGAGTATCAAAACCAAAGAAGCGAGGACCGCAGCGCCGATGTCCCAGCCGCGGGCCTCAGCGCATGAACCCGATTGCGGTGTAATCGAGGTCGGCGAGGCCGGCCGCACCGAAGTTGGCCAGCGAGCTGTTGACCGCGACGTTGCCGGGTGACTGGGTTAGCGGCAGGCTGAAGCCTTCCGCCCAGATCAGCTTGTCGACTTCGTTGGCCAAGGTTCGCGCCTTGGCGGGATCCAGCTCTTGCAGCGTCTGCTCGATTTTGGCGTCGATCTCGGGACTGCCGATCTTGCCGAAGTTACTCTCCCCGGTGGACGCATAGATCTGGGTGAGCGCGGACAACGGGAAAGCGTCGCCCATCCAACCGAATTGGGCGAGGTCGAACGCACCGACGTTGATGTAGTTGGTGAAGAAGCCGCTGCCGGCCTTCGCCATCAGCTCGAGTTTGACTCCGATCTGCGCGAGGCTGTGTTGCGCGATCAGGCCGAACTGCCGACTGCTCTGCGCGTCATAGAACAGGTCGCGGATGACGAGCTGATGTCCGTCCCGTTCGCGGAACTGCCCGTTGAGTTTCCAGCCCAGCGCGTCGAGGTCGTGTTTGGCCTTGTCCGGGTTGTAGGCGACAACGCCGCTGTTGTCTTCGTAGCCTTGCTGGCCCTCGACATAGATGTGGTTGTTCAGCGCCGCCGGGTGGCTGGTGAGCCCGTGCTGGGTGACGGTGGCGATGCTTTGCCGGTCGATACCTTCGGCGACGGCGCGGCGCAACGCCGGGTCGGACAGGATCGACCCCTTGGCGCCGTTGAAAGTGAAGTGATACCAGCTCGGGGTGGGCGCGCGGCGGATCGAGATGCCCTTGGTGCGCCTGGCGATCGTCATCTGATCCAGCCCGGCGACGCCGGTCGCGTCGATCGCCTTGTTCTGCAGCGCCGGCAACCGCGCGGCGTCGTCGAGCACCAGGTAGGTGATGCGGTCTAGCCGCGGCCGCTCGCCCCACCACTTGGGGTTGCGGGTCAACACGATTCGCTGCTTACTCCGATCCAGCTCCGACACGACGAACGGGCCGGCCGACGGTCCGGGGCCGGACAGCTGTGCGGTGTTGAACACCTCCGGGGTCGCGGTGCTGCTCTTGGGTAGCAGCATGGTGTTGCCGGCGAACATCCCGCGCCACTCGGCGTATGGCTTGGCGAAGGTGATCACGGCCTGACGGTCGTCAACGCCCCGGGTCACCGACTTCACCCGCTCGCTGCCGTTGGTGCCCGCGATCGCGAAGTTCTTGTCGGCCCCGCTGGTGGCATGGATCTGGCTGGCGATGTCCTCCCAGCTGAGCGGTGTGCCGTCCGACCAGATTGCCTTCGGGTTGATGGTGTAGGTGACCACCTGCGGGTTGGTCCCGGTCAGTTCGACGCTGCTGAAGAAGTCGGTGTCGACGGTCGTGGAGCCGTCCGGTCCGATCACGAACGCGCGCGGCATGGTGGCTTTCCGCAAGGCGCCGACATCGGCGGAGTTACCGTCGATGTGCAATGTGTTGAAGTTGGAAGGGAATTCGGTGAGTGCGAGCCGCAGGTCGCCGCCATCACGCAGGGTCGCCGGGTTTTGCGGGTTGACATCGCTGGTGGCACCGATCGCGGTGGCCGAGTCGGACGGCACATAGCCGGTGGCCGCCGAACACCCGGCGAGGATCAGGCTCACGGCGAACACGATCGCCGGCCCGGCCCGCCTAGCCACGAGCCGAATCCGGTTGCGGCACCGCGGCCAGCAGTCGCCGCGTGTACTCGTGCTGTGGCCGGCCGAACACCTCGTCGCTGTCACCCTGTTCCACAACGACGCCGCGAAGCATCACGACGACCTGGTGGGCGAGATGCTTGACCACCGAAAGATTATGCGAGACAAACAGATATGACAGACCGAACTCTTGCTGCAGGTCGAGCAACAGGTTCAGGATGCCGGCCTGGATCGACACGTCGAGCGCCGAGACGGGTTCGTCGAGCGCCAGAATCTTGGGCCGCAGCGCCAACGCCCGCGCGATCCCGATCCGCTGCTTCTGCCCGCCGGAGAATTCGGCCGGGTACCGGCTGGCATCGCCGTGGCTCAGCCCGACGGTTTCGAGCAGCTCGGCGACCCGGCTACTGGTGTCGGCTTTGCTGAATCCGTTGGCGTGCAACGGCTCTGCCAACAGATCGAAAACCGGTAGCCGCGGATCCAGCGAGGCGGCCGGATCCTGAAAGATGACCTGGATGTCGCGCCGCATCGCCCGACGGCTCGACCTGTTCAGCGTGGCGACGTCGGCCCCCAGCACGTCGATCGAACCCGATTGCGGCGCAACCAACTCGAGGATCTCGTGCAACGTCGTCGACTTGCCCGAGCCCGACTCACCGACGATGGCCAGCGTGCGGCCTTGCCGGAGTTCGAAGCTGATGCCGTCGACCGCGCGGACTTCGCCGATGTTGCGGCGCAGCAGCACGCCTTTGGTCAACGGATAGGTCTTGACCAGGTCGCGGACCCGCACGACGACAGGCGGTTCGCCGGGCTCGACGGCTTCGGCTTCGGTGCTGACTCCGTAGATTTCGGCGGCCGTGCGCCCGACGACGTGTTCGGTGCGGATGCAGGCCGCCCCGTGATCGGGAGCCACAGTCGACAACTTCGGCTCTTCGGCGCGACACTGCTCGACGACCAGCGGGCAGCGCGGCGCGAACGGGCATCCCGGTTCGAGCGCCGACAGCGACGGGGGAGCGCCCGGTATCGGCACCAGCCGGGTGCCCTGCGGGGCATCCAGTCGCGGCACCGAACCCAATAACCCAACGGTGTAAGGCATTCGGCGATCGCGGTAGACATCGCTGACCGCGGCCGACTCCACGATCTTGCCGGCATACATCACCAGCGCCCGGTCGGCGAACTCGCCAACCACACCGAGGTCGTGGGTGATGATCAGCACCCCCGCCCCGGTCACGTCACGGGCGGTCCTCAGCACGTCGAGAATCTGCGCCTGCACCGTGACGTCGAGTGCGGTTGTCGGCTCGTCGCAGATCAACAGGTCCGGATCGTTGGCGATCGCCATTGCGATCACCACCCGCTGGCGTTCACCACCGGACAGCTCGTGTGGAAAGGCACGGGCGCGGCGGTCGGGCTGGGCGATGCCGACCAGCTCGAGCAATTCGATCGCGCGTTGACGGGCCGCCCGCTTTCCGGTGCGGGGTTGGTGCGTCTCGATGGCCTCGGCGATCTGGTCGCCCACGGTGTACACCGGCGTCAGTGCCGACATCGGATCCTGAAACACCGTGCCGATCGTGTTGCCGCGGAACCGTGACATCGCATCATCGGGCAGCCCGATCAACTCGTTACCCTGCAACCGCGCCGAGCCGCGAACGTCGGCGTACTCCGGAAGCAGGCCCACGACCGCCATCGCCGCTGTCGACTTGCCCGAACCGGATTCGCCGACGATCGCGACCACCTCGCCGGCGTCGACGTGGAAATCGATGCCGCGCACGGCCTGCAGCGGCTGCCCTTCGGTGGGGAAGCCGACCGACACGTTGGTGACGTCCAGGAGGTGACTCATCGGCGGCCACCGCGCAACGCACCGCTGGCTGGGTCAAGCGCGTCGCGCAGGCCGTCGCCGGTCAGGTTGGCGCACACCAGGATCAGCACCAGGACGCCGGCCGGGAACAGGAAAACCCACGGGAAGGTGGTCGCCGACTGGGTGCCGTCGGCGATCAGTGTCCCCAGCGATACGTCCGGGGGCTGGATGCCGAACCCGAGGAAGCTCAGACCAGTCTCGGCCAGAATGGCCATCGCGACGTTCAGCGCGGCGTCGATGATGAGGATCGACGCCACATTCGGGACCACGTGATGGGTGATGATCCGCCGATTGGACACCCCCATGTACCTTGCGGCGCGGATGAATTCGCGTTCTCGCAGGCCCATCGTCATGCCGCGGACCATTCGCGAGCTGACCATCCAGCCGAAACCCGCCAACAGCAACACCAGTACGATGACGTTGCCGGAGCTCTTGGTGCGCGGGGTCAGGATCATGATCAGCAGAAAGCCGGGCACTACTAACATGAGGTCGACGAACCACATCAGCGCCCGGTCGCGCCAGCCGCCGAAGTAGCCCGAGATCGAGCCCACCGTCGCCGCGATGCCGGTGGAGATGAACGCGACACACACCGCGATCAGCATTGACTTCTGCATCCCCCGCAAGGTCTGAGCCAGCAGATCTTGGCCAAGTGCGTTGGTGCCCAACCAGTGTCGGGCATTGGGTGGCTGCAGCAACGCGTTGAAGTCGAGGTCGGAGTAGGAGTACGGCAGCAGCGACGGCAGCGTGTAGCAGCCGATGAACAGCGCCAGCAGCACGCCCAGCGCGGCCACCGCCGACGGGCGGCGCAGGAAGCGCCGCAACACCAGAGTTCGGCGCGAGGTGAATTCCGGTGCCTGCATCCCGAATTCGGCATCCAAGGCGGCGGCGTCGGTCATGACACCCGCACCCGGGGATCGAGGGCGGCGTAGATGAAGTCGGAGAGCAGGCCGGCCAGTAGCACGACTGCCCCGGCGAACACCGTGATCGCGGCGACGATGTTGGTGTCCTGAGTCGCCACGCCCTGCACCATCCACTCGCCCATGCCGTGCCAGCCGAAGATCTTCTCGACGAACACCGCGCCGGTCACCAAACCGGCCACCCCGTAGGCGAACAGCGTGGCCAGCGGTATCAGCGCGGTGCGGAGCCCGTGCTTGATCAGAGCGCGTCGCCGGGTCAGGCCTTTGGCGCGCGCGGTGCGAATGAAGTCCTGGCCGAGCACGTCGAGCATCGCGTTGCGCTGATAGCGGCTGAAGCCCGCGGCGGTGCCGAGCGTCAACGTGAGCGTGGGTAATACCAAGTGCTGCAGGCGATCCACGAACTGCGGCCACGCTCCGTCGATCAGCGCCGGCGACGTCTCGCCGGTGTACTGGAACAATTGCGCACCCAGTGCCCAGTTCAGCCGCAGGGCTGCGAGGATCAGCAGATTGGCGATCACGAAGGTTGGGGCGGACAGCACCAGCAGCGACAGCATGGTGATCACCCGATCGCTGAGGCGGTACTGACGGATCGCCCCCCATGCGCCGAGCACCACCCCGATGATCGTGCCGGCCACCGAACCGATGACCAGCAGTCGAAGGCTGACGCCGATGCGACGCCACAGCTCACCCGACACGGGCTGACCGGCCGCAGTGGCGCCGAAATCGCCACGCACCGCGTGTGACGCCCAGTGCGCGTAACGCAGCGGGATGGGCTTGTTCAGGCCGAGTTGGGCGGCCTTGGCGTCGATCACGGACTGCGGCGGTCGCGGACTGCGTTGCATCAGGCTTTCCAGCGGTGAGAACGCCACCGAGGTCAGGCAGAACGTCAAAAACGACGCCAAGGTCAGCAGCACGACGTAATTCAGCACGCGGCGGGCCAAGAAGCGAGTCATGGCTACCGGCCCCGCCCCTGTCGCATTCCGACAGACTAAGAGACGCGTCGCCGCTCGGCGCGAGCAACGTTGCGATCCGGTTGATTCGGACCGATGAAACGACAGCGGTCTAAACGTAAAATTGTTGGCCGACCACGAGCGAGGAGAAGGCCATGACGGTCACCGACGACTACTTAGCCAACAACGCCGACTACGCGAAGTCGTTCGAAGGTCCGCTGCCACTGCCGCCGAGCAAGCACGTCGCGGTACTCGCGTGCATGGATGCCCGACTCGACGTGCACAGCCTGCTCGGTATCAAAGAGGGCGAGGCCCACGTCATCCGCAACGCCGGCGGCGTCGTCACCGACGACGCGATCCGGTCGCTGGCGATCAGCCAGCGATTGCTGGGAACCACCGAGATCATCCTGATCCACCACACCGACTGCGGAATGTTGACGTTCACCGACGACGACTTCAAGCGCGCGATCCAAGACGAGACCGGGGTCAAACCGCCGTGGTCTGCCGAGGCGTTCCCCGACCTCGCCGAGGATGTCCGGCAGTCGCTGCACCGGATCAAGAACAGCCCGTTCGTCACCAAGCACACGTCGGCGCGCGGGTTCATCTTCGACGTCGCCAGCGGCAAGCTCACCGAAGTCACCGGTTAGCCCTCGGGCTCGCCTCACGCGCCTCATCCGTCGCTGAGCTAGGGGTTACTACCTCACCCGTGTTGTCACCACGGGCGATATCACTGCCAGGGATTCGGGCACCGAGGACCGGATCTTCGCTCGGAGGCGGGCAAATCGGTCACCCTGGAGGCAATCCACGCCGGCACGTCAGCCCGCCAATCCGTTGACAGGTTCCGTCCAGGCTGGTTTCATACTCGGTAATGCTCATAATCCTGACCAAAACTACCAACTTTACCGAGAATCGAGGAGGGTGATGACCAGCCAAGAGGCGACGGCCGCCCCGGCGGCGGGGCAGTACGAATTAAGCCATCTGCGCTCGCTGGAGGCCGAGGCGATTCACATCATCCGCGAGGTTGCCGCCGAGTTCGAGCGTCCGGTGCTGCTGTTCTCCGGCGGCAAGGACTCGATCGTGATGTTGCACCTGGCGCTGAAGGCGTTCCGCCCCGGGCGCCTGCCGTTCCCGGTGATGCACGTCGACACCGGTCATAACTTCGACGAGGTGATCGCCACCCGCGACGAGTTGGTGGCCGAGACCGGTGTGCGGTTGGTGATCGCCAAGGTGCAGGACGACATCGACGCGGGCCGGGTGGTCGAAACCATTCCCTCGCGCAACCCGTTGCAGACCGTGACGCTGCTGCGCGCGATCCGGGAGAACAAGTTCGACGCGGCATTTGGCGGTGCCCGCCGTGATGAGGAGAAGGCGCGCGCCAAGGAGCGGGTGTTCAGTTTCCGTGACGAGTTCGGTCAGTGGGACCCCAAGGCCCAGCGACCCGAGTTGTGGAACATCTACAACGGTCGGCACCACAAGGGCGAGCACATCC
>NZ_DATNJW010000008.1:0-10086 GCF_035603715.1 Mycobacterium sp.
GTCGTCGGCGTCCCACCCGTGGTCGGCGAATTCCTTTTTGCGGCCCTCGGCGGTAGCGCGGGCCAGCTCGGGTTCCGGGTGGGAGCTGAAAAACTGGAACGGCGTCGACGCTCCCCACTCCTCGCCCATGAAAAGCATGGGCGTGTAGGGCGAACCGAGCACCAGGGCTGCCTTGACGGCCAGCTGGCCGTAGGTCAGGTTTTGCGACGGCCGGTCCCCGAGCGCGCGGTTGCCGACCTGGTCGTGCGTGCAGGTGTAGGCCAGCAGCCGGGTGGCCGGAATGGTCGCGGTGTCCAACGGACGGCCATGGCGCCGCTGCCGAAACGACGAGTAGGTTCCGGCGTGGAAGAAGCCTTCGCGCAACGTCTTTGCCAGGGTGGCCAGCGACCCGAAGTCGGCGTAATAGCCCTGACGCTCACCGGACACCGCTGTGTGGATGGCGTGGTGGATGTCGTCGTCCCACTGCGCGGCCATGCCGAGACCGTGGTCGGCGCGGGGCGTGATCATTCGCGGGTCGTTGAGGTCGCTCTCGGCGACCAGCGACAACGGCCGGCCCAATTGCTCGGCCAGCGCGTCGGTTTCGGCGGACAGCTCCTCGAGCAGATGGATGGCGGTGGTGTCGAAGAGCGCATGCACCGCGTCCAGCCGCAGACCGTCGGCGTGGAAGTCGCGCATCCAGCGCAGCGCGCAGGCGATGATGTAGCGCCGCACCTCGTCGGATCCGGCGTCGGCGATGTTGATGCCTTCGCCCCACGGGTTGCTGGCCGACGACAAGTAGGGCCCGAACCGTGGCAGGTAGTTGCCCGACGGGCCGAGGTGATTGAACACCGTGTCGATCAGCACTCCCAGGCCGCGGCGATGGCAGGCGTCGACGAATCGGACCAGCCCGTCGGGTCCGCCGTAAGGTTCGTGCACCGCGTACCACAGCACCCCGTCGTAGCCCCAGCCGTGCTGGCCGGAAAACGCGTTCACCGGCATCACTTCGACGAAGTCGACGCCGAGGTCGACCAGATAGTCCAGCTTGTCGATCGCCGAGGCGAAGGTGCCCGCCGGCGTGAATGTGCCGATGTGCAGCTCGTAGATCACCGCACCCTGGACCGAACGACCGCGCCATTCGCCATCCGTCCAGTCTCGCGGTGTGGGCTGCCACAGCTGCGAGCGGTCGTGCACCCCGTCGGGCTGGCGCGCTGATCGCGGATCGGGCAGCGGTTTCGGGTCGTCGTCGAGCAGATATCCGTAGCGCGCGTTCGGGGCCGCCTCGACGGTAGTCCGCCACCAGCCGTCGGCGTCGCGTTCCATCGGTTGCACGGTGCCGTCAACGTCGAGCCGCACGGTGTCCGGTTTCGGTGCCCACACCGCGAATTCATGCATCGTCGCGCTCCAGGAGGGCCACGGGTAGCTCGGCGAACAAATCAGCGGCCGCCACCGATCCCGACCACACCCTGCCGGTCAACGCATCGGTCCATGTACCCGCTGGCAACGGGACAACGGTGTCGCCCCAACCGGTCTCAGTGAGTCGTACCGTCCAACGCGTGGCGGCAACCAGCACATCATCACTGCGACGAAATGCCACCGCGTGATCCGCAGCGATTCCGGCGGCGAGCACCGGATGGTAACTGCCCGCTAAGAAGGTTTCCGGCCGGGCGCGCCGCACCCGTAGTGCCGCTTTGATGATGCGGAGTTTCTTGTGCTGCAAAGACTTCAATGCTTCGCGGCGGGTGGCGTAGTCCACGGCGCGACGGTTGTCGGGGTCAACCAGACTGTCGTCCCACAGCTCGGTGCCCTGGTATACGTCGGGGACACCGGGTGCCGTCAGCGCGATCAGTTTCTGACCCAATGCGTCGCTCTCGGCGTGGGTGTTGAGCTGGTTGACGAGTTCGGTGAGCTGTGCGGCAACCGGGCCGTCGAGGACGGAGTCAATCCACCTGTGCACGCCGTCTTCGAAGTCGGTGTCGGGATCGTTCCAGGTGGTGTGCAATGCGGCTTCGCGAATCGACTTCTCGGCATAGCCGTGCAGCCGATCCCGCAATTCGTCGGTGATCTCGCCGCTCGTCGGCCAGATCCCGAAGATGTTCTGCCACAGAAACAATCCGGTGGCGCGGTCGGGGGAGGGGACGATCGTCTCCCAGCGGGCGACGAACTCGGTCCACAACGACGGGACCTGTGACAGCACCCCGATGCGAGCCCGGACGTCTTCACCACGCTTGGTGTCGTGGGTCGTCAGCGTCGTCATCGCGTGCGGCCATAGCCGCGCCCGGGTGGCGGCGCTGGCATGGAATTCCGCCGCGCCGACACCAAACCGGGCCGGCTCGCCGCCGACTTCGTTGAGCGAGACCAGGCGAGCGTCGCGATAGAACAGGCAGTCCTCGACCGACTTCGCGGTGACCGCGCCGCACAACTGCTGCAGTCGGGCATCGGCCTCTCTTCCGCGTGCGTACGCCGCAGCCACGATCTGCAGCGGTTGCTGCAGTTGTGGTGCAACAGATTCGGTTTCGGCCAATGCGGTCGACAGCGTGGCGGCCAAGCCCTGGTAGTCGAAGCGGTACACGTTGATGTGACCGAGGAGTGCCGCCACGGCGTCGGGAAGCTGCGGATGGTCGGCGCCGGCGGCGGTGGCGATGGCGCGACACAGGCGAGCCAGTTCGCTGCCAAGCGTGTCGGTGGCCACGGCCGCTTTGAGGTCGCGCAGCACCACGGGGGTCGCGGAATAGTCGATCCCGGTCGACTCGTACAGCGCCGTCAGTGCTTCGGCGCCGGTTGGGTCGACGAACAAACCGCCCACCTCGCGCAGCGAGTCGTAGCCGGTGGTGCCATCGACCGGCAGCGTCGGCTCCAGCGCCTCGTCGACAGCGAGGATTTTCTCGATCACGATCCACGCCTCGGGCCCGGCCAGTTCCCGCAGCCAGGTCAAATATCCAGCCGGGTCGAACAATCCGTCCGGATGATCGATGCGCACACCGTCGACCAGTCGTTCGGCGAACCACCGGCGCACTTCGACGTGGCTGGCGTCAAACACCGCGTTGTCCTCTTGCCGCAGCCCGGCGAGTGAGGTGATCGAGAAGAACCGCCGGTATCCGACCACACCGCGTCGCCACCCGACAAGCTGGTAATGCTGCCGGTCGTGCACCTGCGGGCCGGTCCCGTCATCGGTGCCCGGTGCAATGGGAAACGCCAGATCGCCGAGGCGTAGCACGTCGCCGTCGACAGTCAGGTCAGCAACGTCGTCGTCAGAACCCAACACCGGCAGCACAACTCGGCCATCGCCGAGCTCCCAGTCGATATCGAAGAACGAGGCGTATGCCGATGACCGGCCGTGCCGCAATACATCCCACCACCACGGGTTCTGCATCGGCTGGTCCACGCCGACGTGATTGGGGACGACGTCGACGATCAGGCCCATGCCGCGGGCGCGTGCGGCGGCCGACAGCCGCGCCAGACCCTCTGCGCCGCCGAGTTCGGGCGACACCGTCGTCGGGTCGGTCACGTCGTAGCCATGCCCGGACCCAGTGACCGGGGTCAGAATCGGCGACAGATACAGATGCGACACCCCGAGATCGTCGAGGTAGTCGAGCAGATTCTCAGCGTCGGCGAAAGTGAAACCGAAGCCGCTCGCGGCACCACGAAGCTGCAACCGGTAAGTCGACAGTACCGGAAAGACCATGCGTCACTTGGTCTTACGGAATACAAGCAATGCCCGGCCGGGTAGCGAAACCTCGTCGCCGTCGTGCACGACCAGCTCTATCGAGCCGGTGGCGTCGGTGGTGTCCAGGACGGCCGTCCACTCGGTGGCATAGTCGTCGGGCGGAATGATGAAGTCGACCTCGTGGCCATGGGCGTTGAAGCACATCAGGAACGAGTCGTCCACGACCCGCTCGCCGCGCGCGTTGGGTTCCGGTATCGCCTCGCCATTGAGGAACACCGCGATGCTCTTGCCGAATTCACCGCCCCAGTCCTGCGGTTGCATCTCCTTGCCCGCCGGTGTCAGCCACGCGATATCGCGCACCTCGTCGCCGCTGCGGATCGGCTCGCCGTCGAAGAACCGTCGGCGGCGAAATACCGGGTGGGCCTTGCGCAATGCCGTGACCTTGCGGGTGAACTCCAGTAGCTCGCTGTTCTTATCGACCAGAGACCAGTCCATCCAAGACAATTCGGAGTCCTGGCAATACACGTTGTTGTTGCCGTGTTGGCCGCGTCCGATTTCGTCGCCGTGCGCGATCATCGGCGTGCCCTGGCTCACCATCAGGGTAGCCATGATGTTGCGCATCTGCCGCTCGCGCAGTTCCAGGATCTCCGGGTCATCGGTCGGGCCCTCGACGCCGCAATTCCACGACCGGTTGTGGCTCTCGCCATCGCGGTTGTCTTCGCCGTTGGCCTCGTTGTGTTTCTCGTTGTACGAGACGAGGTCGTTGAGCGTGAATCCGTCGTGAGCGGTGACGAAATTGATGCTTGCACCGGGTCGGCGACTGGTTGCCTCATAGAGGTCCGACGACCCGGTCAGCCGGGACGCGAACTCACCCAGTGTTGCGGGCTCACCCCGCCAATAGTCACGCACAGTATCGCGATACTTCCCGTTCCACTCGGTCCACAAACCTGGGAAGTTGCCGACCTGGTAGCCGCCCTCGCCGATGTCCCACGGTTCGGCGATCAGCTTGACCTGGCTGACGATCGGATCCTGTTGCACCAGATCGAAAAAGGCGCTAAGTCGGTCGACGTCGTAGAACTCGCGGGCCAACGTCGAGGCCAGGTCGAAGCGGAAGCCGTCGACGTGCATCTCGGTCACCCAATAGCGCAGCGAATCCATGATGAGCTGCAGCGTGTGCGGGTTGCGGGCGTTGAGGCTGTTACCGGTGCCGGTGAAGTCTTTGTAGAACCGCAGATCCTCGTCGACCAGCCGGTAGTAGGCGGCGTTGTCGATGCCGCGGAAGTTGATCGTGGGGCCGAGATGGTTGCCTTCGGCGGTGTGGTTGTAGACCACGTCGAGGATGACTTCGATGCCCTGCTCGTGAAATGCCCGGACCATCGACTTGAATTCGGTGACCGCGCTTCGGGCGCGTCTGTTGGCGGCGTATTGGACGTGCGGGGCAAAGAATCCGAACGTGTTGTAGCCCCAGTAGTTTCGCAGGCCCAGGTCCAGCAGACGGTGGTCGTGCATGAACTGATGCACCGGCATCAGTTCGATCGCGGTGACATTCAACGATTTGAGGTGGTCGATGATCGCCGGGTGAGCCAGGCCGGCATAGGTTCCGCGCAACGCTTCGGGGATGGCGGGATGACTCTGGGTCATCCCTTTGACGTGGGCCTCGTAGATCACCGTCTCGTGATACGGCGTGCGCGGCGCGCGGTCATTCGCCCAATCGAAGTACGGATTGATCACCACGCTGGTCATAGTGTGTCCAAGCGAGTCGACCCGGGGTGGCGTGCCGGTCTCGGCGGGGTCCTTGGCGGCGACGGCGAGATCGTAGGAGTACAGCGCCTGGTCGAACTTGAACTCCCCGTCAAAGCACTTGCCGTACGGGTCGAGCAGCAGCTTGCTGGGGTCGCAGCGATGGCCTGCAGCCGGGTCGAACGGCCCGTGCACCCGAAAGCCGTAGCGCTGCCCGGGGGTGACATCCGGCAGGTACGCGTGCCACACGTAGCCGTCGACCTCGTCGAGGTTGAACCGAGATTCCTGACCGTCGTCACCGATCAGGCAGAGTTCGACTTTCTCGGCGATCTCGGAGAACAGTGCGAAGTTGGTGCCGCTGCCGTCGTAGTTCGCGCCCAACGGGTAGCTGCTGCCTGGCCAGACAGTGGCCAGCGCAGGCGGGGCCGCAGCGGCGCCATTGGTCGGGTCTGACGGGGGCATCTCACGACCTTAACGGCGGTTGGATCTGCCCGCTGTGCTGGCTCTGACCGCCCCGGGCGGGTCTCACCACCAACCGGTGGCCGGGCCGACCTGCCGGCCGAGCTCGTTGGTCATGGTGCGCATGTAGGTAGCCGACAGGTGGTGAGCGTCGTGATATACCAACACGTTTCCTTCTACCGCCGGGCAGATGTCGGCGCGGCAGACCGCGTCGCTCATGTCCAGCGGCTTGAGCATCGGGAACTGTTCGACCCAGTCGAGGGTGGGGTTGCGGTCAGCGAGCACGTCGGAGCGCTTGATGCCACACGACACCGCGTCGCCGCCTTTGGCCAGGCAGTCCGACGGGTTGAACGGCTGACCGTCCTTGACCAACCACGGGGTGTCTCGCATGGCAAGGATCGGAATGTTGTTGTCGGAGAACGTCTGCCAGATGCCGACGTACGTCCCGGGCATCACGTCGCCGGGTTTGATGTTCCACGGCCGCGTCGAGGTGGTGAACACGAAGTCGGGATGGTCGGCCACCACCCGTTCCATCGCCTTGGGCACCCAGTCTCGGCACTCCGGGTAGGGGTCGTTGTTGCCCATCACCAGCGGCATCTTCTCGGTGGACAGCGGGCAGCCCATCTTGAGGTAAGTGGTGACCTTGAAGTGATGCCTGCGCCCGAGCAGGTCCAGCGCGGTCAGCCAGTGCTCGGCGTGCGAGCCGCCGGCGAGCGCGATGGTCCGGGTGGCGTTCTTGTCGCCGTAGCTGCACGTGATCACGTCGGTGTTCTTGAAATCACCGATGCAGCCGTCGCGGGTGGACGGCGGGTAGTCGGTCTGGGCTTCCAGCACCGTGGGTCGCATGCGCAGGCTGGGCACCCGCAGGTGTTTGACCAGGGCTCGTGCGCCCGGATAGTCGCTTGAGCTCAGGCCAGTGAGCTCCTTGCCGCTGGCCCGCTCGACGTTGACGTGCTCGCGCCAGGTGAACGCGGTCGCGGTGAGCGTCACGCCGAGCAGGCCAACGACCGAGCCCAGCACTATGGTCGGGCGACGCAGCCGGGTCCGCCAAGGCACCGCCCGTGTCGCCCGTGGTACGGCGCCGGCCGCTCGGCGCAGCCGGAGCGGCTCTTCGATGTACCGGTTCGTCGCATAGGCCAGCACGCCGGAGATCAGCAGGACCGCGGTGCCCTCGACGAAGTTGGCGTGCGCGTGACCGGTGTAGGCGAGCCAGAAGATCAGCAGCGGCCAATGCCACAGGTATAGCGAGTAGGCCATAGCGCCGAGCCGCACCAGCGGCGCCGTCGCCATCAGCCGGTTGGGCAGGGGCAGGTCGTCACGAGTCGCCGGGTCGGCTTGCAGGTTGGCGCCGGCCAGGATGAACAGCAGGGCAGCCCCGACGGGGACCAGCGCCCACGGGCCGGGGAATTGCTTGACGCCGTCGATGAGTGCGCCGCAGGACAGCACCGCGGCCAGCGCGATGGTGGCGGCCGTCGTCCGCAGCCACATCGGCCACCGGACGTGGGGGACCAGCGCACCGACGAGCGCCCCCAGCAGCAGCTCCCACGCCCGCGCGAAGCTGTTGTAGTACGCCGTTGCCTGGCTGGCCTGGTGCGCAAAAATCGCATAGCCGAATGACGCCACGGTCAGTGTGGCGAGCAGCACCACGAATGCCGTCCGCAAGCGATCGCCGAGCCGGCGTCGGAGCAGGAACGCGAAACCGAAGACCAGCGCCAGGAATGAGATATAGAACTGGCCCTGCACCGACATCGACCAGATGTGCTGCAACGGGCTGACCGATTCCCCGGCCCGCAGGTAGTCGGCGACCGTGTTGGCCAGCTCCCAGTTCTGGTAGTAGCCGAGGCTGGCCAGGCTCTGGTCGGCGAAGGTCTCCCACCGCGTCTCCGGCTGAATCAGGATGGTCAGCACCGCGCATCCGGCCAGCACCACCACCAGAGCCGGCAGCAATCGGCGGACCAACCGGACCACCTCGGGTAACGGCGCCAGCGACGACGCCGGCTTGAGTGCCGTGCGAAGCAGTTTTCCGCCGAAGAAGAAACCGGAAAGAGCCAGGAAGACGTCCACGCCACCGGACACCCGACCGAACCAGACGTGGAACATCGCGACGAGCGCGATGGCGATACCGCGCAGCCCGTCCAGGTCGTGGCGGTAGAAGCCTTCCCGGTTTTCCGACGCGGGTTGCGCGGAGGGCGCAACGCCGGCGTCGGCCGGGCGGGTCAGGGAGACAGTCATGATTGACAGACAATCTACCTAATCCGCCGGCCGACGCGCGTGCGCGAAAACCGGTCTGTGAGCTGTCCGGTCAGGACTCCAGGATGCGAGTCAGGTACGGAACCATCCCGCTGGTGCGTGCCGGAGTGACCGTGACCGCGGGCTCGGTGGCCTCGATCATCTGGTTGTTGCCCAGGTACATCGCGACGCTCTGCGTGCCGCCCGGGCCGTAGCAGAGCAGGTCGCCCGGGCGTGCCTGTGACGGCGCGACTTTGCGGCCGACGTTGCACTGCTCGGCCGAGGTGCGCGGCATCTTCACCCCGGCGCCGGCGTAGGCGTACTGAATCAGGCCGGAGGCGTCGAAGCCGACGACGTTGGCTTTCAGTCCGGTGCCGCGGGTGGGGCCCGCGGCGTTGCCGCCGCCGTAGAGGAACGGCACGTTGCGCTGAGAAAGCGCGCGCTGGATCGCGTAGCTGGTCGACTGCTGGTAGCCCACGAGCGTCGGGCCAGTGGGGTCAGCGCTTGCGACGTGGGGGTTGACCATCGGCAGCATCAATAACAGGGCCAGGCTGGACGGGACGGCGAAGCTGCGTCTCATGTTGATCACCTCTCTGTGGCTTCGGCGCGGTGACTTCACGCCTCTGCCGCCATTCCCGATTCACCCCGGAGACCCATACGCTGGCCCGCCCCGTTGGGGGCCTTACGCCGCCACCGAAATCGGCGCGGGGTGGGACCCGTCGGTGAACCGCTGAATTCACAACAGTCACTACGGACACTGTGGCAACAAATGCCTGTCGGAGCCACTGTGCAGACCCTCTGAGCTGGATTTTTTGTCGTAACGTGACCGAACGGTGATCGCTAGCGTGCCGAAGCCTCAAACCTGCGCGGTCCGTTGTGATTTCGCTCTCACTCAGGGGCGTCGACGATGTTCGGGTCTTCGTGCCAATACTTGCTGCTGAAGTCGGTCAGCGCCGAGCCGGCCACCGAGGCGAACAGCACCAGGGCGATCGCCAAGGCCGGCCAAAAGGACAGATACCAACCCTTCAACAACGACACCAGCGGTCCGAGCAGTGCCGCTGCGACCGCGGCGCCGATGCCTCCGAACACCACCGGGTAGATGTAGAAATCCACACCCATGGGTGCGGGCGGGCAATCTCCGGTGCAGACGTCCTTCAGGAAGCCGAAAAGCCTGGAATACCAATCGGTCCCGAAGGCTATGGCGGCCAGCAGCGCAAGCAGCGCCAGGACCGAGGTCACGTCCCACGGGACCAGGCGCAATCGCAGCACTCGCGGCGGGGGGTCTTCGTGGTGGCTGGGAGACGGGTCATCGAACTGCTGCGGCGAGGCCATGGTGGCCTCAATGCTGCCGGATGCCCGTCATTTCTGCGAGCGAACGCTGAGCGCGCGGGGCTCGGGAGCGACTGCTTTACCCTCGTTCTCTATGACTTCTGCGGCCGCAGGGACGTCTGGGCTCACGCCCGCACAGATCAGCGCGATCGATGCGGCCCACCTGTGGCATCCCTACAGCACGATCGGGGCCGAGGCGGTGCCCCCGGTGGTGGCGGTCGGCGCCCGCGGCGCCTGGCTCACACTCGTCCGCGACGGCGAGCACGTTCAGGCGCTCGATGCGATGAGCTCCTGGTGGACGGCCATCCACGGTCATGGCCACCCCGTGCTGGACGCGGCAATGACCAGCCAGCTGGCCACGATGAACCACGTCATGTTCGGCGGTCTCACCCACGAGCCCGCCGCCCGATTAGCGCAGCTTCTCGTCGAGATCACTCCGGACGGCCTGGAAACCGTATTCTTCAGCGACTCCGGATCGGTCTCGGTCGAGGTCGCGGTCAAGATGGCGCTGCAGTACTGGCGCGGCCGCGGCCTACCCGGCAAGCATCGGCTGATGACCTGGCGCGGGGGATACCACGGCGACACCTTCACACCGATGAGCATCTGCGACCCCGAGGGCGGCATGCACTCACTGTGGACCGAGGTCCTGGCTGACCAGGTGTTCGCTCCCCAGGTGCCCCGCGACT
>NZ_DATNJW010000009.1:0-2948 GCF_035603715.1 Mycobacterium sp.
ACCACGGTTTACGAGTGCACCTCGGCCGAAGAAGTCGTCGACTTGCTGCAGGGCGGACAAGGCGTGTTCGGCATCGCTGTCTCCGGAGCGATGCGCGAGCTGACCGGCGCTATCGCAGATTTTCCCGGCGAGCGCGCCGACGACGGCGAGTCGATCGCCGCGCCGGAAGACGAGCTGGCCTCGCGGCGCAAGCACCGCGACCGCAAGATCGGCTGACTTCGGCCGTCATCTCGATGCCGCTGGCTACGCCGGCGGCATTCAGTCGGTAAACTCGACAACGCATCGTTCTTGCGCGGGAGAGTTCCGTGGCGGCCAGCCACGGACGCCGAAGGAGCAACACCTCTCCGTCAACCTCTCAGGCACCCCGGACCGCGCCAGACCCCGATGCCTCTGGAAAGCGGTGACTTTCGGGTCGCCCGCCCATGGGGAAAGACATTCGGATGTCGAATCTCTCAGGCGCCCGGTTCGGGTAGACGACAGAGGGGGAGGGCAAGCCTTCCCTGTTCGTCAGGAGTTCGCCAATGTCCGACCACACCAACCCGCTCTTCGCCGACCGGCACATCGGTCCGGACAGTGCTGCCGTCTCGGCGATGCTGGAGGTCATCGGGGTCGACTCCCTCGAAGAACTCGCTCGTCGCGCTCTGCCTGCGGGAATCCTCGACGGATTGACCGATTCCGGCGCCGCACCGGGCCTGGATCAGCTGCCGCCGGCGGCTTCCGAGGCCGAAGCGCTGGCTGAGCTGCGGACGCTGGCCGACGCCAACACGGTCGCGGTGTCGATGATCGGGCAGGGCTACTACGACACCTATACACCGCCGGTGTTACTCCGCAATATCTTGGAGAACCCGGCCTGGTACACCGCCTACACGCCGTACCAGCCCGAGATCAGCCAGGGCCGGCTGGAGGCGCTGCTGAACTTCCAGACCATGGTGGCCGACCTGACCGGCCTCGAGGTGGCCAACGCATCGATGCTCGACGAGGGGACCGCGGCCGCCGAGGCGATGACGCTGATGCATCGCGCGGTGAAAGGGAACGCCAACCGGTTGGCCGTCGACGTCGACGTGTTTGCCCAGACCGCAGCCGTGCTGGCCACCCGGGCCGAGCCGCTCGGCATCGAAATCGTCACCGCCGACCTGCGCGAGGGCCTGCCGGACGGGGAGTTCTTCGGTGTCATCGCCCAACTGCCGGGTGCCAGCGGCCGGGTCACCGACTGGTCGGCGCTGGTCTCGGAGGCGCACGACCGCGGCGCGCTGGTGGCCGTCGGCGCAGACCTATTGGCGCTGACGCTGATCACGCCGCCGGGGGAGATCGGTGCCGACGTGGCGTTCGGCAACACCCAACGTTTCGGTGTGCCAATGGGATTCGGCGGGCCGCACGCCGGATACCTGGTGGTGCACACCCAGCACGCCCGCCAGCTACCGGGCCGGCTGGTCGGTGTCTCTCAGGACGCCGACGGCTCACCCGCTTACCGGCTGGCACTGCAGACCCGGGAGCAGCACATCCGTCGCGACAAGGCGACCAGCAACATCTGTACCGCTCAGGTGCTGCTGGCGGTGATGGCCGCGATGTATGCGAGCTACCACGGCGCCGACGGACTGGCCGGCATCGCGCGGCGGGTGCACGGTCACGCCGACACGATCGCCGCCGCCCTCGGCGATGCGTTGGTGCACGACAAGTACTTTGACACCGTCTTGGCCCGGATTCCCGGCCGCGCCGACGAGGTGATCGCGGCGGCCAAGGCCAACAACATCAACCTGTGGCGGGTGGACGACGACCACGTGTCGGTGACATGTGACGAGGTGACCACGGACGCCCATGTGGCGACGGTGCTGGACGCGTTCGGTGTCACGGCGGCCGAGCCTGCCAGCGCGGGGATCGTGAACCGGACCTCGGAATTCCTGACCCACCCGGCGTTCACCCGCTACCGCACCGAGACGTCGATGATGCGGTATCTGCGCGCGCTTGCCGATAAGGATCTTGCGTTGGACCGCAGCATGATTCCGCTCGGCTCGTGCACAATGAAGCTCAACGCCGCGGCCGAAATGGAATCCATCACCTGGCCGGAGTTCGCGCGTCAGCACCCATTCGGGCCGGCCTCCGACACCCAGGGCCTGCGCAAGCTGATCGCCGACTTGGAGACGTGGCTGGTGCAGATGACCGGCTACGACGCGGTGTCGCTGCAACCGAACGCCGGGTCGCAGGGGGAGT
Source organism: Mycobacterium sp. (assembly GCF_035603715.1). GTDB lineage: Bacteria > Actinomycetota > Actinomycetes > Mycobacteriales > Mycobacteriaceae > Mycobacterium. The sequence continues at coordinate 2,209 of NZ_DATNJW010000009.1, forward strand.
ACGCGGGCCTGCTGGCCATCCACGCCTACCACGCCAGCCGCGGCGAACCGCAGCGCGATGTCTGCCTGATCCCGTCCAGCGCGCACGGCACCAACGCCGCCTCCGCGGCGCTGGCCGGCATGCGGGTGGTTGTGGTTGCCTGCCGGTCCAACGGTGACGTCGACCTCGACGACCTGCGCGCCAAGATCACTGAGCACGCCGACCGGCTGTCGACGCTGATGATCACCTACCCGTCGACACACGGGGTGTACGAGCACGACGTCGCCGAGGTCTGCGCGGCCGTGCACGACGCCGGCGGCCAGGTCTACATCGACGGCGCCAACCTCAATGCGCTGGTCGGGTTAGCCCGGCCCGGCAAGTTCGGTGGCGACGTCAGCCACCTGAACCTGCACAAGACGTTCTGCATCCCGCACGGCGGCGGTGGTCCGGGCGTCGGGCCTGTGGCGGTGCGCTCACATTTGGCGCAGTTCCTGCCCGGCCATCAGCTGGCACCCGAGCTGCCGGCCGGTCGGCCGGTGTCGTCGGCGCCCTACGGGTCGGCGTCCATCCTGCCGATCAGTTGGGCCTACATCCGGATGATGGGCGCGAACGGTCTGCGGGCCGCGTCGCTGACCGCGATCGCCTCGGCCAACTACATCGCCCGCCGGCTCGACGAGTACTACCCGGTGCTGTACACCGGCGAGAACGGCATGGTGGCCCATGAGTGCATCCTGGACCTGCGGCCGATCACCAAGTCGACC
>NZ_DATNJW010000010.1:0-17782 GCF_035603715.1 Mycobacterium sp.
CGGTGGACTGCGGTGGGGTGATGTAAGTGTTGACCTGCGTCGGGAAGTTCAGCTCCACCTCGAGCGATCGGGCCAGTGTTCCGATCGTCCGCACGTATTCCTCGACGCCGTACAAGACGATCGTGTAGCCGTCGGCAAAGGCATTGCGGACGCCCGCGACATCGAGAGTGTCATCGGCCAACCGGTAACTCTCCGGGCCCTTTTTGTCTTTTCCGCGTACCAGCCGCAACGCCGCCGGTTAGTGGCGGAACAGCTCGAGCAGCCCGTCGACCGTCGAGGGTCCGGGCAACAGGTCATGAAAGGAGCGGGCGCTGGTGATGTGGTGGTGGTCCTTGCCCCAGATTTCGCCGAGGAAGGCTTCGACAGTGAGTGGCTCAAGCAACCCGGCCAGCGACAACTCGGCGTTAGCCCTCGCCGTGCTCATCTGCGTTCCAGGTGCCCGGCACCATCGGCATGACCGGCCCGCTGCCGTACTCGTCGTCGGCGATCGTGGCCAAACCCGTTGCAGCCAAGGCTCTTTTGCGCACGGTTCCGGTAAAGCCCAATGGCCCGGCACCACGATCAGAAGTCGCCGTCGATCCGCTTTCCGCGCCGCCCCAGTCGGGATCGACATTGAAATTCATTTCCATAAACTCGTGAGCGTACCCGCGTATCCCGGCCCGCCGGCGTCGTCGCGACCGACGGGGCTCGCGGGCAACAGCCGCCGCCGCGGCAGCGGCAAAGGGCTCAGCCGCTTTCCGCTTATCCCCCGCGCCGGCGCTGCTGGCCATCTCCGACCCCGTACCGATGCCGGGAGGCCCCACCGCGTACGGCGGGACAAATCCGGGTCCGGCCGCGGGCGGAGGCGGTGCCGCCGGCACCGAAGTGGCGACGGTGCTGGCCGGAGTGGCGGGCGTCGACACGGGTGCTGATGCTGGCGCACCGGGGGCGCCAATCGCAACCGGGCTGCCGGCGGCCGCAGGCAAGCTCGGTACCTGAGTCGTTGGCGGAGGAACATCGGCGGCGAGTTGCGGTGCGTCAGGCTGAATTCCGGCCAGCCCGGCCACGCCCGCGACGCCGCCCGTCAGCACGATCGGTGCGATCAGCGGGAGTGCATACAGCTCGGGGAAGGCATTGAGGAACTCGCCCACGTGCCCCACCTCGTCGCTCACCAGCCCCGAGATGTCGGCCGAAAGTTGCGTCAGCCCTTGAGCCGGGTTCTGTCCGATCAGCGTGATGTCCCGCTGCAGGGTCTGCGTGACCTCGGTGATGCGATTGATGTACCAGCTCCATTGGTACGGGTCACCCGAGTCGTCGTCGATGATCGGCAACGTCGAGCTGTCACCGTTGCCGCCGAACTCACCATCGGCGGGCCGGGCGTTCACGATCTGGGGTGCCGCATCGGTCTGCGGTGTCGCGGCCAACGCCGTGGTGGATACCGCTTGATACGTCGTCATCGTGGTGGCCGCCTGTATCCACATCCGGACGTAGTCGGCCTCGTTGAGCGCAATCGGGATCGTGTTGATGCCAAAGAAATTCGTCGCCACCAACAATCCGTGCACCACATGGTTGGTGGCCAGCTCCGGCAGTGTCGGCATCGCGGCCAGCGCCGCGGTGTAAGCACTGGCCGCTGTTTCGTGCTGGGTGGCCTCGGCGGCACTCTTGGCGCTGGCTTGCATCAGCCACGCCAGATAGGGCACGTGGGCGGCGACGTAACGCTCGGCGCTGGGGCCTTGCCAGGCTCCGGCCTGCACTGTCGCCAGCACGTCGCTGAGTTCGTCGGCGACCGAAGCGTATTCACCGCTCAACGAGCTCCACGCGGTCGCCGCGGCCAGCAATGAGCCAGGTCCTGGCCCGCTGCTGAGCATCGCCGAGTGCACCTCGGGCGGCGAAGCCATCCACACCGGCGCCGTCATCAGCGGCCCGTCGCAGCGGCAGCACCAGCGAGAACACCCGGTGTGATCACGACGGCATTCAATACGACGCCATGTCGTAGGACAAGACCCGGTGCGGGTAGGGGGTATGCGCAGCTCAGGGCGTTGACCCTCGCGGCGACCAGGTGTTCGGGAGCATCGGCATGCTCGGTCCACCGCCGAACTCGTCGCCGGCCAGCGTCGCCAATCCGGTCGCCTGCTCGGCGCCCTTCGGCACCGTCCCGGAAAACCCCAACGGGCCCGCGTCCCGATCCGACGGCGCCGTCGACGCGTCCCATTCCGGCTCGACATCGACGTTCATGTCCATGAATTCGTGAGCGCGAGCATGCTGGCGTCCACGCTGACGTCGCCGCGTTCGGGTCCGATCCTTCGCGCCGGACGACAGTGCTGCGGCTGCCGGGAATTTGGCGGCGCCGCGGGATGTCGGTTCGTGGGTCTTGGCCTGTGCGCTGAGACCCGACGCCAGCGACGCACTGCCCACCGCATATGGGGGCGCGAAACCCGGTCCCCCTCCCGGCGGTCCGCCGCCAGGCGCGCCGACGGTGTTCGGCGTGGAAGCGCTCGACACGGCCGGAGCGTGGCCGCCGCTGGTTCCGATGCTGCCGCTCGTCGACGCCGACGGCGCGGTACCCACTGGCGCGGGAGTGACCGGTGGGCTCGGCATCGCCGCAACCGGCAGGACAGGGACGTTGGACACACCGGCCACCCCGGCGAGGCCTGCCAGGCCGGCGAATCCCGCCCCGAACGCCACCGGAACGACGAATGGCAATAGGAAGGGTGCCGCCTGCACGAGCGGCCAAAACAGGACCACCGTGTGAAAGACCGTCCAGCCGAGAGCGGAGGCCAGCGCCGGTGACAGGCCGGGAATCGCCGACTGGAGTGCGTTGGCGACGCCGCTGGCGAACGGAAAAGCGGGAAATGGCCAGCCGTCGGGATAGAGCAACTCGCCTAACGGCTGAGCGAAACCCTGGGTGTAGTCGCTGAGCAGCGCTGCTAATTGGTCCTGCCACGACGAACCCGCGGCAGTCGCCGCGGCCGGTTGCGGAGTCGCGGCCGCTTGCGTTGTCGCGCTGGAGGTTTCGCCGCCGGGCGTCAGGATCTGCGGCGCGGGCTGGGTCGGCGGGACCGCGGCGAGAGCAGACTCGGAGACGGCCTGGTAGGTGCTCATCGTGGTGGCCGCCTGAACCCACATACGCACGTAGTCGGCTTCGTTCAGCGCAATCGGAATGGTGTTGACGCCAAAGAAATTCGTCGCCACCAACACGCCGTGCACCACATGGTTGGCGGCCAGCTCCCCCAGTGTCGGCATGGCCGCCAGCGCCCCGGTGTAGGCGGCGGCCGCGGTCTCGTGTTGGGCGGCTGCCGCCGCGCTGTCGGTGCTGGCCTGCGCCAACCAGGCCAGGTAGGGCCCATGCGCGGCGGCGTACTGCTCGCCGCTCGGTCCTTGCCAGGCCCCGGCCTGCACGCCCGCCAGTACCGCGCCCAGTTCGTCGGCGACCTCGGCGTATTCGGTGCTCAGCGCTGACCACGCCTCCGCGGCGGTCAGCAGCGAACCCGGCCCGGGCCCGCTGCTGAGCAACGTTGAATGCACCTCCGGCGGCATCGCCATCCAGATCGGCGCGGTCATAACCTCATCACGACGGCATTGAAAACTACACTGCGTCGTAGTCGCAAGACCCCGTCGGGGTATGGGGTATTCGCAGGTCCAGGACCTGGGAGCAGCGCTCAGACCCGCAGAAGCGTCGGCAGCGCCAGAGCCGAATCGAGCGCCAGAGCGCAGAACACCACCGCAAGGTAGTTGTTCGACTGCAGGAATAGCCGCAGCGGCTTGACCGGCTCGCCGCGGCGCACGCCGGCATAGAGCTGGTGCGCCATTGCCAGGAACCAGACTCCGGCCACCGCGGCCACCGCGGTGTAGAGCCACCCGGCGGCCAGGGCCAGCGCCAGCGTCGCGGCCACGGTCAGCCAGGTGTAGATCAGGATCTGCTTGGTCACCTGACGTTCCGTCGCGACGGCCGGCAGCATCGGGATGCCCGCGGCCTTGTAATCGTCCTTGTATCGCATGGCCAGCGCCCAGGTGTGCGGCGGCGTCCAGAAGAAGATGATCGCGAACATCACCAAGGCCGGCCACGCGATGGTGCCGGTGACAGCCGACCAGGCGATCATCACCGGCATGCAGCCGGCCGCGCCGCCCCAGACCACGTTCTGCGAGGTGCGGCGCTTGAGCAGCAGGGTGTAGACGAACACGTAGAACGCGATTGTGCCGACCGCCAGCAAACCCGACAGCAGGTTGGTCGTCCACCACAGCCAGACGAACGAGCCGACACTCAGCACCAGCCCGAACAGCAGCGCATGCCCGGTCGTCACGGCGGCCCGCGCCAGCGGACGTTGCGCGGTCCGCTTCATCTTCTTGTCGATGTCGGCGTCCGCCACGCAGTTCAACGTGTTGGCGCCGCCGGCGGCAAGCATCCCGCCGATCAAGGTGTTGAGGATCAGCAGCGGGTTCACGCTGCCGCGGTGAGCGAGCAGCATCGCCGGAATCGCGGTGACCAGCAACAGCTCGATAACCCGCGGCTTGGTCAACGCCAGATAAGCCAGCAATATCGTGCTGACTCGACTCGGCGCAACGCGCTCGCGAATGCTCACGCAAGGACTCCTCGGATCACAGCAGCGCGCAGCTTCTACTACGCACGATGGTAGACCGGACGACTTGCCCAGCATGCACCGCAGGGCCTATTGACAGCCAATCGGCAACCATTGAGGCACAACGCACAGTTGACGGCGCCTGAACAATCAGCGGTCGAAATATCCTTTGACACGCCCGCAACGTTCCGGCATTAGGGTAGGAACAGGATCATTCTGCCGACCCGAGGACTTCAGTACGTGACCACACTCGAAGACATCTCGACCCTGACTCAACCGCACCACCCCGACGACTGGAGCGAGCTCGATTCGGCCGCCGTCGACACCGTCCGGGTACTGGCCGCCGACGCGGTCCAGAAAGTAGGGAACGGCCATCCCGGCACCGCGATGAGTCTGGCGCCCTTGGCCTACACCCTGTTTCAGCGGGCTATGCGGCACGACCCGAACGACGTCCATTGGCTGGGCCGCGACCGGTTCGTGCTGTCGTGTGGGCACAGCAGCCTGACGCTGTATCTGCAGCTTTACCTGGGCGGCTTCGGACTCGAATTGTCCGACATCGAGTCACTACGTACCTGGGGATCCAAGACACCCGGGCACCCCGAGTTCCGGCACACCAAGGGCGTGGAGATCACCACTGGACCCCTCGGCCAGGGCTTGGCATCTGCTGTCGGCTTCGCGATGGCGGCACGTTACGAGCGCGGCCTGTTCGATCCGGACGCCGCAGCCGGGAGCAGTCCGTTCGACCACCACATCTATGTGATCGCGTCCGACGGTGACATCGAAGAGGGCGTGACTTCGGAGGCGTCCTCGCTGGCGGCCGTGCAGCAGCTGGGCAACCTCATCGTGTTCTACGACCACAACGAGATCTCGATCGAGGACGACACCAACATCGCGTTGTGCGAGGACACCGCCGCCCGCTACGAGGCGTACGGCTGGCACGTCCAGCACGTCGAGGGCGGCGAGAACGTCGTCGCTATCGAGGAGGCCATCGCCAAGGCCAAGGCGGTCACCGACAAGCCGTCGTTCATCTCGGTGCGGACGATCATCGGCTATCCGGCGCCGAAGTTGATGAACACCGGAAAGGCACACGGCTCAGCGCTCGGCGACGAAGAAGTCGCGGCGGTCAAGGAAGCGCTCGGCTTCGATCCGGACAAGAAGTTCGAAGTGCGCGACGAGGTGATCGCGCACACCCGCGAGTTGGTGCAGCGGGGCAAGGAAGCGCACGACACGTGGAACGTCGATTTCGAGGCGTGGGCGAAGCGTGAGCCCGAGCGCAAGAAGCTGCTGGACCGGCTGACCGCCGAGGAGCTGCCCGACGGCTGGGACGCCGACATTCCGACGTGGAAGGTGGGCGATAAGGACCTTGCCACCCGCGCGGCGTCCGGCAAGGTGCTGAACGCGGTGGGCCCGCACCTGCCCGAGCTGTGGGGCGGCTCGGCCGACCTGGCGGGCAGCAACAACACCACCATGGACAACGTGAAATCGTTTGGTCCGCCGTCGATTACGACGAAGGACTACACGGCGGACTGGTACGGCCGCACCCTGCATTTCGGCATTCGCGAACATGCCATGGGCGCAATCCTGTCCGGCATCGTGCTGCATGGTCCGACCCGCGCCTACGGCGGCACCTTCCTGCAGTTTTCCGACTACATGCGCCCTGCGGTGCGCCTGGCTGCGCTGATGGACATCGACACCATCTACGTCTGGACGCACGACTCGATCGGGCTCGGCGAAGACGGCCCGACGCATCAGCCGATCGAGCACTTGGCGGCGTTGCGTGCCATCCCGCACCTGTCGGTGGTGCGCCCTGCGGATGCGAACGAGACCGCATACGCGTGGCGCACCGTCCTGGCCCGCGGCAACGGCAGCGGTCCGGTCGGTCTGATCCTGACCCGCCAGGGTTTGCCGATTCTCGAAGGCACGAACTATGAGGGCGTGGCCAAGGGCGGATACATCCTGGGCGACGCCGGCGGCGACGAGCCCGACGTGGTGTTGATCGGCACCGGTTCCGAAGTTCAACTGGCCGTGGAAGCACAGAAGTTGCTGGCGGCCAAGGACATTATTGCCCGCGTGGTGTCGATGCCCTGTGTCGAATGGTTTGAATCCCAGTCCGACGAATACCGCAACAGCGTGCTGCCGCCGTCGGTGTCGGCGCGGGTCGCCGTCGAGGCCGGCATCGCGCAGAGCTGGCATAAGCTGGTTGGCGACACCGGCGAGATCGTTTCGCTCGAGCACTACGGGGAATCCGCAGATGCCAAGACGTTGTTCCGCGAGTTCGGGTTCACCCCGGAAGCCGTCGTCGACGCCGCCGAACGAACACTAGACAACTAACCGAAGGGAAATCCGATGACTCAGAATCCCAACCTTGCCGCTCTGAGCTCCGCGGGAGTATCGGTCTGGCTGGACGACCTGTCCCGGCAGCGTCTGCAGTCCGGCAACCTGCAAGAGCTGATCGACACCAAGAGCGTCGTCGGTGTCACCACCAACCCGTCGATTTTCCAGAAGGCGCTGGCCGAGGGCGACGCCTACGACGCCCAGATCGCCGAGCTCGCCGAACGCGGCGCCGACGTGGACGCCACCATCCGGACGGTGACCACCGATGACGTCCGCAACGCGGCCGACGTGCTGCGCCCGCAGTGGGAGGCCTCCGACGGTGTCGACGGCCGAGTGTCGATCGAGGTCGACCCGCGGCTGGCGCACGACACCGACAAGACCGTCGCACAGGCCATCGAGTTGTGGAAGATCGTCGACCGACCCAACATTCTGATCAAGATCCCGGCCACCAAGGAGGGACTGCCTGCCATCACTTCGACTCTGGCAGAGGGTATTTCGGTCAACGTCACGCTGATCTTCTCAGTCGAGCGGCACCGCGAGGTGATGGACGCTTACCTGGCCGGGCTCGAAGCTGCGAAGGCTGGCGGCCACGACCTGTCCAAGATCCACTCGGTCGCATCGTTTTTCGTGTCGCGCGTTGACACCGAAATCGACAAACGCCTGGAGAAGATCGGCTCGGACGACGCAAAGGCCTTGGCCGGCAAGGCCGGCGTTGCCAACGCCCGCCTTGCTTACGCGGCGTACCAGGAAGTGTTCGTCGGCGGCGACCGTTTCGCACAGCTCGAGGCCGACGGCGCGCGGGTACAGCGGCCGCTGTGGGCATCGACCGGCGTGAAGAACCCGGACTACTCCGACACGCTTTACGTGACCGAGCTGGTTGCTCCGAACACCGTGAACACCATGCCGGAACCCACCATTGATGCCGTCGCCGACCACGGCATCGTCACCGGCGACACGGTCACCGGGACCGCGTCAGCCGCCCAGGAAGTCTTCGACAAGCTCGAGGCGATCGGTATCGATCTCACCGACGTGTTCCTCGTCCTGGAGAACGAAGGCGTCGAGAAGTTCGAGGCCTCGTGGAAAGAGCTGCTGGGCGAGACCGAAAAGCAGCTCCACTCAGCCGACAAATGAGTCCAGCCGGGACCCGGGCCAGCTCCGGGCAATGGCAAAACCCGTTGCGGGACAAGTGCGATAAGCGGCTGCCGCAAATCGCCGGCCCGTGTGCCGTGGTGATCTTCGGTGTGACGGGCGACTTGGCCCGCAAGAAGGTGGTCCCGGCCATCTACGACCTGGCCAACCGCGGTTTGTTGCCGCCCAACTTCGCTCTGGTGGGGTTTGCCCGTCGCGACTGGGACGACGCGGCCTTCGCCGAAGAGGTCCTGCGGGACGTCAAAGAGCACTCCCGAACGCCGTTTCGTCAGGTGATCTGGGATCGGCTCGCCGACGGATGCCGTTTCGTGGAAGGCACATTCGACGATGATGCCTCGTTCGCCCGGCTGGCCGAGGTCTTGGACAAGCTCGATGCCGAGCGGGGTATCGGCGGCAATCACGCGTTCTATTTCGCCATTCCGCCCAAGAGTTTCCCGACGGTCTGCGAGCAGCTGAGCAAATCCGGGTTGGCCCGAGCTCAGGACGACAGCTGGAGCCGGGTTGTCATCGAGAAGCCGTTCGGTCACGACCTAGACAGTGCCCGCGATCTCAACAAGGTGGTCAACAGCGTCTTTCCCGAGGATTCGGTCTTTCGCATCGACCACTACCTGGGCAAGGAGACAGTGCAGAACATCTTGGCGCTGCGCTTCGCCAATCAGCTGTTCGACCCGATCTGGAACGCGCACTACGTCGATCACGTCCAGATCACCATGGCCGAAGACATCGGCCTGGGTGGTCGCGGCGGCTACTACGACGGCATCGGCGCCGCTCGCGACGTGATTCAGAACCACCTGATGCAGCTGCTCGCCTTGACCGCGATGGAAGAGCCGATCACCTTTAACCCCGCCGAGCTGCAGACCGAGAAGATCAAGGTGTTGTCGGCCATCCAGCTGGCCGAGCCGTTGGACGAAACCACTTCCCGGGGGCAGTACAGCGCTGGCTGGCAGGGCGGCGAGCACGTCGTCGGGCTGCTCGACGAGGCCGGCTTCTCCAAAGATTCGACCACCGAGACGTTCGCGGCCATCACTTTGGAGGTGAACACGCGCCGCTGGGCCGGAGTGCCGTTCTATCTGCGCACCGGAAAACGGTTGGGCCGCAGGGTCACCGAGATCGCCTTGGTGTTCAAGAAGGCGCCTCATCTTCCGTTCGATGCGACCATGACCGAAGAGTTGGGCGCCAACGCCCTGGTCATTCGGGTGCAGCCCGACGAGGGTGTCACGTTGCGATTCGGGTCGAAGGTCCCCGGCAGCATGGAAGTCCGCGACGTCAACATGGACTTCTCCTACGGTTCGGCCTTCGCCGAGGAGTCCCCCGAGGCCTACGAGCGGCTGATCCTCGACGTCCTACTCGGCGAGCCGTCGCTGTTTCCGGTCAATGCCGAAGTCGAATTGGCCTGGGAAATACTGGATCCGGCGTTGGACCACTGGGCTGAACACGGCAAACCCGATGCCTACGAGGCAGGCACCTGGGGCCCCGCATCGGCATTCGAGATGCTGCGCCGCACCGGCCGGGAATGGCGGCGACCGTGATTGTCGAATTGCCGGGCACCAGCACCACCGAGGTCAACAAGAAGCTCGACGAATTGCGCGAGAAGACCGGCGCGGTGACCCTCGGCCGGGTACTGACCTTGGTGATCGTTCCGGACAGCGAGGCGCTGCTCGAAGAATCCATCGCTGCGGCCAATGCGGCCAGCCACGAGCACCCCAGCAGGGTGATCGTGGTGACGACTGGCGACGCCGATGCCACCGACGCACGCTTGGACGCCCAACTGCGGGTGGGAGGCGACGACGCCGTCGGTGAGGTGGTGGTTTTGCGGCTCTCGGGCCCGCTGGCCGGACATCACAGCAGCGTCGTCGTACCGTTCCTGTTACCGGATATCCCCGTGGTCGCGTGGTGGCCAGACGTCGCTCCGGCCGTCCCGGCGCAGGATCCCCTGGGCCAGTTAGCAATTCGACGTATCACCGACGCGACCAACTCCGCCGACCCGTTGGCCGCGATCAAAAGCAGGCTGGCCGGCTACACCCCGGGCGATACCGATCTGGCTTGGAGTCGTGTCACCTACTGGCGCGCGCTGCTCGCGTCGGCGATCGACCAGCCACCCCACGAGCCGATCACCTCGGCGGTCGTCTCGGGGCTCAAGGACGAACCCGCACTCGACATCCTCGCCGGTTGGCTGGCCGGCCGCATCGACGGACCCGTCCGTCGGGCGGTCGGCGAACTCAAGGTCGAGCTGGTGCGCCCCACCGAGACTGTGACGCTGAGCAGACCACAAACGGGGGTCACCGCGACGCTGAGCCGCACCGCCAGACCCGACGCACTGGTTCCACTGCAACGCCGTGACGTTCCAGAATGCCTCGCCGAAGATCTACGGCGACTCGATGCCGACACCATCTATTTTTCAGCGTTGGAGGGCATCGATCGGGTGGAGTACGCATGAGCACCTCGATAGAAACCTTCGCCGACAGCGATCGGCTGGTTGCGGCGGCGGGCGAGCGATTGATCGACGTCGTCGACGCTGCCATCGCCGAGCGCGGGCGGGCGCTGATCGTCTTGACCGGCGGCGGCAACGGTAACCGGCTGATGCGTTACCTCGCAGGAGAATCCGCGCGAATCGACTGGACCAAGGTGCATCTGTTCTGGGGCGACGATCGATACGTCACTGAGGACGACGACGAACGCAACGAGAAGCAGGCCCGCGGGGAATTGCTGGATCACGTCGACATTCCGGCGCGCAACGTGCACGCCATGCCGGCCGCTGACGGCGAATTCGGCAACGACATCGCCGCCGCAGCGCTGGCCTACGAGCAGATCCTTGCCGCGAATGCCGAGCCGGGCGATCCCGCACCGAATTTCGACGTTCACCTGCTCGGCGTAGGGCCGGAAGGACACATCAACTCACTGTTCCCGGACACTCCCGCGGTGCGCGAGACAAGCCGGATGGTGGTCGACGTCGAGGATTCGCCCAAGCCCCCGCCTCTGCGGATTACCTTGACGCTCCCCGCGATCCAGCGTTCTCGCGAGGTATGGCTCTTGGTGTCGGGCGCCGAGAAGGCCGGAGCGGTGGCCGCCGCCGTCGGTGGCGCCAAGCCGGTGTCGATACCGGCGGCCGGCGCTATCGGCAGCGAGCACACGGTCTGGTTCCTCGACACCGGGGCCGCCGGCGAGTTGCCCTCTTAGCGCGACCGCCGCTCAGCCTGCGCGTCGGCGTAACCGCGCGTGTAGTCCTCTTGCTGTCGGATGGTGCTGGGCAACACGGCGTGCCTGATCGCCGCAGCGCAGTAGTGGTCCCGATTTGGCCGGTGCATACCCATCAGATGGGTATCCGGCCCCGGAGGTTCCCGCGACCGCCATAATGAGCCCCATGGCAGATAAAAGCGCCGGTGATCGCCCAGCGCGGCAGCGGATCAAGACGCTCACCCAGGCGGCGATGAACGCCGACGTCACCGTCAATCAGCTGGAAGACGTGCTGGGCGGGCTGGGTGACACGCTGGGCGACCTGAACACGTCGCTGTCGAACTTGAACAGTGCGATCGGCCGTCTGGACGACGGGCTCGACCACTTCGAGGCCACCCTCGGCAGGATTGACGACCTGATGCAGCGACTGGTGACGCTTGTGGCGCCGGTCGAGGCGATTGTCGAACGCATCGATTACATGGTCGGCGTCGGTGAGACCGTGATGTCGCCGCTGTCGCTCACCGAACATGCAATTCGCAACGCCTTCAGCACCTTACGCAACCGCGCCAGCCGCTAGACCGTGCCGCGTCCCCAGCCGGTTCCCGATCCGCCCTATGCGGAGGGCACCGGTCTGCCGTGGGATGTCTCGGTCATCGACGCCGTTGCCACGATTGCGGCGGCCCGCGCTAAACACGGCGACACCTTCGCGGTGCACAGCGGTACTGACCGTTACCTGTTCACGTTCTCCCCTACCGGCGTCGAGTCGTTCTACGGGCTACCCGAAGAGAAGGCGAGCAAAGGTGTCGCCGACTATCTGATGCTGCGCCGCAAACTTCCCGACGAGATATTCGACGGGCGACGCCTGTTGCCGAGCACGCTGTTTCGTCGCGACGACGTTGCCGGATATCTCAGCAATCTGGAACGGGCGCTCGACGAGACGATCGTTGAATTGGGCGTGTCAGGGTCGGTCGACGTCTTCGGGCTGACCCGCCGTCTCGGCCACCGGATGGGGCTGGCCTCCTGGGCAGGGCCCGGATCAGCCCGGGGGGAGGCGTTCGAGCGTCTGGTACGGGCCTTCGACACGCTCGACGGATCCGACGCCTTCGTGCATCCGGACGCGATGGCGGCGGTCGCCGCATCGGAGAAGCGGGCCGAGCGCGCTGCCCTCGACGAGGCAATCGAGATCATCGCCGATGCCGTGCAGAGTCGAGACGGCGCCGGTGACCAGACGCTATTCGACCGTATCGTCGATGCCTGGCGTGACGAGTTGGGCGACAACCGGATTCGTGGCATCGCGCTCGACGTCGCGCTGATCCACATCGCGTCGATGTCCAATCTGGCGGCAGCGCTGGGGTGGGCATTGGTCGATCTCCTCGAGCACCCAACTCACCTGGAACGGGTCGTCGCCGGTGATGCGGACCTGGCGCAGCGGTGCGCGCTGGAGTCGACGCGACTGGCTCAGCGATCCATCATGTCCCGCGCCGTGCTGTCCCCCGTCGTGCTCGACACCGGTGAAGTCAGCTACCAAGTGCCGCCCGGTTGGACCATCGCAACGCTGCTGCCCTTGCTCAACACCTCGGTCGCACCCGGACTCGCGCGGTGGGACCCCGACCGATGGACGCGGCACCGGCTGACCGACGAGAAGTCGCTTGCCTCACCGATGTTGGTGACGGCGTTCGGACACGGCCGGCATTCGTGCCCGGCACAGCCGTTTTCACTGTCGGCGATGACAGCCACGATGACACGATTGTTGGGCACCTATCGGATGACACCGAGTTGGACCACGCACCCGCGGCCTGTTCCGGCTCAGATTGGTGGCGTGGCACGCGCCGACGGTCCGTGCATGCTGAGCTACGTCACGACTTAGCCGCTGTTGCGCAGCGCGCTGGCCAAACCGTTCATCGTCAACAAGATTCCGCGCTGCACCAGCTCGTCGTCGTCGCCGGAGCGGTAACGCCGCAGCAGCTCGACCTGCAGGTGATTCAGCGGCTCCAGGTACGGGAAACGGTTGAACACCGACCGGGCCAGCGCCGGGTTGTCGGCGAGCAGATTGTCCTGGCCGGTAATCAGCTTGTGCGCGTTGATGCTTCGCTGATGTTCCGCTGCGATCTTGTCGAACACCCGCCGCCGCAACGAGACGTCTTCGACCAATTCGGCATAGCGAGCGGCCAGGCCCAGATCAGTCTTCGCGAGCACCTGCGCCATGTTCGAGAGCACGGTCTGGAAGAACGGCCACCGCTGATACAGGTCACGCAATTTTTCGAGGCGCCCGTCGCCGCCTGCGATCCAGCCCTCGATTGCCGAGCCGGTCCCGTACCAACCGGGCAACATGACCCGTGACTGGCTCCACGCCATCACCCACGGAATGGCGCGCAGGTCAGAGATCGATGACGTCGGTTTACGCGACGCGGGCCGACTGCCGACATTCAGCGAACCGATCTCGCTGACCGGGGTGGACTGCAGGAAGTAGTCGACGAAACCTTCGGTGTCGTGCACCAACTCGGAGTAGGCGCGCTGCGCACGGTCGGCCAGCTCATCGAGAATTTCATAAGCCGGCTCGGCCGCGTCGCCGAGCCCTTCGACGTCAAGCAGGGTCGATTCCAGAGTGGCGGCCAGCAAGGTCTCCAGATTGCGCTGAGCCATCTGCGGCTCGGCGTATTTGGCGGCGATCACCTCTCCTTGTTCGGTCAGCCGCAGCGATCCGTTCACCGCTCCCGGCGGTTGGGCGAGGATGGCTTCATAGCTTGGCCCCCCGCCGCGGCCGACCGTGCCACCGCGACCGTGGAAGAGCCGCAACCGAATTCCGGTTTTGCGTGCCGATTCGACGAGGTCGAGTTCGGCCCGGTAGAGCGCCCAGTTGGCGGCCAGGTAGCCGCCGTCCTTATTGGAGTCGGAATAGCCCAGCATTACCTCTTGGCTATCCCCGCGGGCCCGCACGATGCTCTGGTAGACGGGAAGGTCAAGTGCCGCTTCGAGAATCGACGCGCCACGGCGCAGGTCGTCGATCGTCTCGAACAGCGGGACGATGCCCACTGGGCAGTAAGGCTCGCTGCCGGAGGCGTCGAGCAGCCCGCATTCCTTCAGCAGGATCCCCGCCTCCAGCAGATCGGAGACGGAGCGACACATCGAGATGATGTAGTTGGGTACCGCGGGTGGACCGTAGATCGCGACAGCACGTGTGGCAGCGGTGATGATCGCGAGTTCTTTGCGGGCCAATTCAGACAGTTGTTCGCGGTCGCCGACCAGCGGCCGTCGGGTGCTCAGCTCGTCGGCCAGGATGTTGACCCGTTCGTCTTCGCTCAACGAACAGTAGTCGGGATGCACGCCGGACCAAGCCAGCAACTCGGCGACCACCTCTTCGTGGATGTCGGAGTTCTGCCGCATGTCCAGACCGGACAGGTGAAAACCGAAGACGTGCACGGCTTCCCGTAACCGGGCAAGCCGGTCGTCGGCCAGCAATGCGCTGCCGTTGGCGCGCAGTGAAGCGTCGACGGTGTTGAGGTCGGCCAGCATCTCCCCTGGCGTCTCGTAGGGCGAGAGGCCGAGGTCGAGCAGGTTATCCGGTTCTTGGTCGAGGATGTGCGCCGCGGTGGCGGTGAGCCGGCCGTGGATGACGCGTAGCGCGCGGCGGTAGGGCTCGTCACCGCGGGCGGGTTCGTCGCAGGCCTCGGCCAGCGCAGCCAGGTCATCGGTGACCGCGACGAGTCGTGCCGACATCGACAGCTCTTGTTCCAGCGCGGTCAGCTCCGCGGCGTAGCGACCCAACGCGGTGTAGGCCGCGCTGCCGGTGGCCAGTCGCACGACGTCGGCGGTGACGTTGGGGTTGCCGTCACGGTCGCCGCCGATCCACGACCCGGGTCGCAGGATCGGTTCGGTGAGCAGGTCGGCGTCCGGCCAGCGCCGACGCAGGGCGTCGCGGACTTCGGCGTTGACTTTTGGCACGACGTCGAAAAACGCTGCTTGGTAGTACCGCAAGCCGACCGCGATCTCGTCGGAGATCTGCAGGCGCGCCAGCCGAACCAGCGCGGTCTGCCACAGCGTGAGAACTTGGCGGCGCAGCTCGATGTCGATGTCACGGCCGTCATCGGTTTCGGTGTGGCCGTGGGCGTGCAGCCGCATCAGCTGGGTGATGTGGTGCTGGGCGTCGAAGACGGTGCGCCGACGAGTCTCGGTCGGATGGGCGGTGATCACCGGAGAGACCAGTGCGCCGGTGAGTGATTCCGCGACGGTCGCGGCGTCCAGATGCGCGGAATCCAGCTTCTGATAGGTCGCGGCCAGGGTGCTGTCCTGCGGCGGCTCACCGGCCTTGACGTGGATGGCGCGGCGGCGCTCCCGGTGGATGTCCTCGGCGACGTTGGCCAGCAGCGCGAAGTGACTGAACGCGCGGATCACCGGGATCGCGCGGTCGATCTCGATGCCGTCGAACATCTGCGCCACCTCGGCGCGCTCGATCTCCGAGCGGCGCACCCGGAAGGACGCGATCCGGGCCCGCTCGACCAAATCGAAGACCTCGTCGCCGTTCTGCTCGCGGACGGTGTCGCCGAGGATGGTGCCGAGCAGCCGAATGTCTTCGCGCATCGGCTCGGTTGCTTCGCGCCCTATGCGGGTGCGTTGTACCGCGCCGAAGGGCTCGAGCGAGTCGGGTGCTTCAGCCATACCTACCAGTATCGGGGCGGTTGGCTGTCTTCGCCTTTCGTGGGCTCAGGCGTTGTATTTGATCCGAAGCGCCATACCGACGATGGCAACCAGCCAGATGCCGACGACGAACAATGTCAGCCGGTCGAGGTTCTTCTCCACCACGGTCGACCCGGACAGGCTGGACTGCACCCCGCCGCCGAACAGTGTCGACAGACCGCCACCCTTGGCGCGGTGCAACAGCACCAGCAGCACTGTCAGGATGCTGGTGACCACCAGGGTGATCTGCAGGGCCAATTCCATGGCTGACAGCTTACCGGCCTACGTATGGCCGGCTCAGACCGGCGCTACGAACTCAGCGGACCCCAGTAGGTCTTGTCTGTGGCGTAATCGAAGTACGCCTCGTGGCTGAAGAACGGTACGACCCCACTGTCGGTAAAGTTGCTCGAGATCACCGTGGGGGCCGTGCTCTGGGCAAGGCTGTCCGTACCCACTTCATATGAGTACAGCAGAGTGCCGCCTTGATAGACGGAAATCGTGTCGCCCGACGCAACGCCGGAGCCTGCGATGCTTGACGGAATGGTTCCGTAGACACCGCCTGAATCTAGGTTGTTGCTTACCGTCCCGGTAGCGATAACAGCGCCGTTGTGCGTCACCGTTTCGGTCAGGCCGTCGACGGTGGGTGACCCCGTGAGCAAGGTGCCGCCGGTCAGCGTGTTCTCGCCGCCAACGACCAAGCTCTTCTCGGGCCCGACCAGGTCGACCAGCACGCCGCCGTAATTCTCGAACGGACTGTCGGTCGGCCCGGCCGTGTCCGGCCCGATGCCCAGGATGCCGTCGACGTGGTTGGAGCTGAGGAAGGTCTGGAAGTTTTCGAAGATGTTGAGCGGGTTGGTCGACCAGGAGAGAACTTCCACGTCGACCGGGCTGTTGGTGCTGAGAACGTCGGTGCCGTCGGTGCCGTAATCGACGGGCACGTCGTTGTAGGTCAGGTAGACGTACTCGACGCCACCGCTGTAGCCGCTGAACCCGTAATTGTCGGGTAGCCCGAGTTTGAACAGTTCCTGCAGTGCCGCGAAGTCGTTGCCTCCGAGTTCTTGCCAGGGGATGACAAGACCGCTGGATCCGGTGTCCACCAGCAGCGTCGAGGAATCACCGCTGTCGCCCGCAGCGCCGATCGCGGCCTGGATGGTCGGCTCGGTGACTATCTGCATAGTGATCGGCAGGGTATAGCTGGCTGCGGCCTCGGCCTGCTCAGTACCGACCGAACTGGCTGCCAGGGCGGAGTCAGCGCTGGGCAACAAGAAATCGAACGACGTGTTCAGGCTCGCGAGGAAAGTGTCCGCCCAGCTGGTCAGGTCCAGCGCTGCGGCCGGGTCGAAGACCGCGATCGAGTCGGTCAGCGAAGTCAGGATCGGCTGGATGATCGGGTCGAGCAGATCCTCGAAATCAGCCTTCGCCGGCGCCGCTGAGCCGGTGGCCACCGCAGCCGCGGCGATGAAGGCGCCGGCGCTGACTCCGACGCCAGACAGCAGACCGCGCCAGGTCTTACCTGCGTGCTTGTTGCCGTGACAGTGTGCCATTCGAGTGCCCCCGAGGAGTTGGGACTACTGCGTAGCCGCTACCTGACGATCCTGAGTACCTATCAGGTTCCGTTAAGTTGACTGTGACTGCCCTGCCAGATGGCTCGATGCATACCAAATTCAGAAATTCTCGCGGAGCCGAATTCAAGACTTCAGGCGGTGCTACTGGAAACAGGTTCGCCGCGATGACAGCAGCAGCCCAGATTCCACCACCCAATTACCTGACCGGGCGTCGTTCGGTCGATTCAGATCGGCGCTATTCGCCGACCAGCGGGCCGAAGTAGGTCTTGTCGCCGGCGTAGTCGAGATACACGGCGTGGTTCAGGAAAGGCAGTACACCGCTGTCGATGC
>NZ_DATNJW010000011.1:0-2199 GCF_035603715.1 Mycobacterium sp.
GGCTCAGTGCGCAACCCTCCGTCCAGGTGGTGGCGCTGGAAGCCGGACCCAGGGACAAGGACAAGTTCATCCACATCCCGGCCGGGTTCGCCAAGCTGATGCGCGGCGCGATGGACTGGGATTACCAGACCGAGCCGCAGAAGGAACTGGACGGCCGCGAGATCTATTGGCCCCGAGGCAAGATGCTCGGCGGCTCGTCGTCGATGAACGCGATGATGTGGGTGCGCGGCTTCGCCGCCGACTACGACGAATGGGCCGAGCACGCGGGCGAGCAGTGGGGCTATGCGGACATCGTGCGCTACTTCGACCGCATCGAGAACGGCCCGCTGACCATCTCCCGTCAGCGCAGTCCGCGGTCGTCCACCGCAGCGTGGCTGACCGCCGTGCAGGAGTGCGGCCATCGGATCGACCCACCGGATCAGGCTGCCCCTGAAGGCTTTTGCGAGACACGCGTCAACCAGCGCTGGGGCGCCAGGTGGAGCACCGCCGACGCATACCTCAAGCCCGCGCTCAAGCGGGAGAACCTGACGGTGCTCACCGAAGCGGCCGTGGCGAAGGTGGTGTTCGACGGAAACCGGGCGGTCGGCGTGGAATTCGAGCACGGCGGTGCGCGCCGCGTCGTCCGCGCACGTCGTGAGGTGGTGCTGTGTGGGGGCGCCGTCAACAGCCCGCAACTGTTGATGCTGTCGGGCATCGGTGATCGTGACCACCTCGCCGAGCACGGGGTGGATCTGATACAGCACGCCCCCGACGTGGGCCGCAACCTGATCGACCATCTCGCCGTGCTTCTGGGGTTCGACGTCCCCGACAACACCCTGTTCGCCGCCGAGAAGCCGATTGAGCTGCTCAACTACCTGCTGCGGCGGCGCGGCATGCTCACTTCGAACTTGGGTGAGGCGTACGGCATCGTGAAGAGCCGCCCCGATCTCAAGCTGCCCGACCTCGAGTTGATCTTCGCGCCCGCACCGTATTTCGAGGAGGGCATCGGCGACCCTTACGATCGCCACGCCGTCGTGATGGGGCCGATCCTGCTGAAACCGCGCAGCCGCGGCACCATCACGTTGCGTTCATCCGATCCGAGGGCCAAGCCGATCATCGACCCGCGCTATCTCACCGATGACGACGGCGCCGACCGCGCGGCCCTGATGGCGGGTCTGCGGATGACGGCGACCATTGCTGCGTCACCGGCCCTGCGCGGTGTCATCGGGAAGATCGCCAGGCCGTTGGGCGCCGACACCTTGGACGACGAGACACTCGAACGTGGATTGAACTCGCTGTCGCACACCCTCTATCACCCGGTGGGGACATGCCGGATGGGAAATGACCGCGCAAGCGTGGTGGACCCGCAGCTGAGGGTGCGCGGCGTCGAGCGGCTACGGGTCGCCGACGCTTCGGTGATGCCGACCATCATCCGCGGTCACACCCATGCACCCAGCGTGCTGATCGGTGAGAAGGCCGCTGACCTGATCCTGTCTTGATCGCGGGCCAGTGGCGGCCGCCACCGTCAAATGGCAACACCGCAGACGTTGCTGGGAGGGGGCGTGGTTGGCGGCGCTAGCCAGTGGGCCAGATCCTGGGCCCGGAACCAAAACATCGGCACCGCAACAGTATTCGGGAGAATGGTCGTGATGATGACGGAGAATGTCTGTAGTGCCCCCAAGTTGGGCACCGACACCTTGGAGGACAGAACGCATGTGCGGAATATTCGCCGCGATGACGAGGAACGGCCTTTCAACCGAACGACGCGATGCAGCGCTCAAGCTGTTGGAACACCGCGGGCCGGACGGCACCGGCACCTGGACGTCACGGGACGGGCGATGGACGCTCGGGCACACGCGGTTGTCGATCATCGGTTTGAGGAACGGCAGTCAGCCCATGACCAGTTTGGATGGCGCGGTTCATGTCGTGGTGAACGGCGAATTCTACGGTTACCGCCAGCTTCGCGAGGGTCTGCGAGCACGTGGCTCTCGCTTCTCCACCGACAGCGACAGCGAAATCGCGGTGCACCTCTATCAGGAGCGCGGGATGCAGGCCGCCACGCAACTGCGGGGTGAGTTCGCGGTGATCATCGCCGATGAACGCCTACAGGAGATGATCGCGATCCGCGACCGCTTCGGGGTCAAGCCGCTCTACTACGCAGTGGTGAACGGCGACGTGTTCTTCGCATCGGAGATCAAGGCACTGTTGGCGCTGGGTGTG
>NZ_DATNJW010000012.1:0-7325 GCF_035603715.1 Mycobacterium sp.
CTTGAACCCGATCAGATAGACCAAGTGCAGCAGCAGCCAGGCGAACCAGCCGATGATGCCACCGAACTCGAGCGGACCGATTTTCACCACCGCGTAGTACCGCGAAACCGCGGCCATCGACCCCTTGTCGAAGTACTGGAACGGCTCGCGCTGCGCAGGGTCGGCGCCGGCCAACTCGGCCTTGATCGTGCCCGCGGCGTACTTGCCGCCCTGGATGGCGCCCTGCGCAACCCCGGGCACCCCGTCGACCGCGGCCATGTCACCAACCACAAACACGTTGGGGTAGCCAGGAATTGACAGGTCGGACAACACCTTGACCCGGCCCGCGCGGTCGAGTTCGACGCCCGATTGGCGGGCAAGGTCGCGGCCCAGCGGGCTGGCGGAGACTCCCGCGGACCACACCTTGCAAGCCGACTCGATGCGGCGGGTGGTGCCGTCGGAGTCCTTGACCGTGATGCCGTCGCGGTCAACGTCGGTGACCATGGCATCGAGCTGAATTTCGACGCCCATCTTCTCCAGCCGTGCGGCAGCCTTCTTGCCGAGGTTCTCACCCATCGGGGGCAGGACGGCGGGAGCCGCGTCGAGCAGAATCACGCGCGCTTTCGTCGAATCGATGTGGCGGTACGCGCCTTTGAGGGTGAAGTCCGCGAGTTCGGCGATCTGGCCGGCCATTTCCACGCCGGTCGGTCCCGCACCCACGACAGTGAACGTCAGGAGCTTCTGCCTGCGCTCCGGATCATTCGACCGCTCGGCCGCTTCGAACGCGCTCATGATGCGACCACGCAATTCCAGGGCGTCGTCGATGGACTTCATGCCGGGCGCGAATTCGGCGAAGTGGTCGTTGCCGAAGTAAGACTGGCCGGCCCCGGCAGCGATAATCAAGCTGTCAAAAGGAGTTTCGTAGCTGTGCCCGAGTAACTCCGAGACGACGAACTTGCCCTTCAAGTCAATGTGCGTGACGTCGCCGAGCAGAACCTGAGCGTTGTGCTGACCCCGCAGGATCATCCGCGTTGGAGGAGCGATCGCGCCTTCGGCAACGATGCCGGTCGCCACTTGGTAGAGCATCGGCTGGAACAGGTGATGGGTGGTACGAGCGATCAACTTGATGTCGACGTCGGCCCTTTTCAGCTTCTTGACCGCGTTCAAACCACCGAAACCGGATCCTATGACTACAACCCGGTGTCGACGATTGAGTCCGGAAGCTCCGGGCTGGGCGTTCATGGCGTAAGTGCTCCTCAGCGGCGACTGCGTGCACCTCCACGATAGTCACCCGGACCTGCAATTATCGACGTTAGCGGGTGTGATCGCCCACACCTGCAACGTCAGACGTGACGCGCCTCGCTACCGGATCAGAGCCCCACCAGCGGACGTAACGCATCGCCGACGGCGGTGACGACACCAGGGGTGTAGAACGGCATGTTGATGATCACGCCGTCGATTCCGGCGTCCAGCACCTTGGCCTGAACCTGCTCGGCGATGGAGTCGGCGCTTCCGGCCAGCATGCGCCCACTCATCTCCGCGGGGATCTGGTCCGCCTTCACGTTGTCGTCGAGCAGTACGGTCAGCAACATGCTCGTCTCCAGCGTTGCGGGGTCGCGGCCGATTTCCTCGCAGCGCTCCCGTACAACTTTGACCTTGCCTACCAGTTCATCGAATCCGGCGATCACGTTCAGATGGTCGAAGTGCCGAGCGGCCAGCGGGATTGTCTTCTTCTCGCCGCTGCCGCCGATCATCAGCGGAATGTGATCGCGATAGCGCGGATTGGCCAGTGCGTTTTCGGCGCGGTACCACTTACCGGAAAAGGTCGGTCGTTCACCTTTCAACATCGGCAGGATGATCTGGAGTGCCTCGTCAAGACGGTTGAACCGATCGGTGAAGGTGCCGAATTCGTAGCCCAGCTCGTCGTGTTCGAGCTCGAACCAGCCTGTGCCGATGCCGAGAATCGCCCGGCCCGCGCTGACCACGTCGAGGGTGGTGATGACCTTGGCCAGCAGCGTGGGGTTGCGGTAGGTGTTGCCAGTCACCAAAGTGCCCAGCTGAACTCGCTCGGTCGCCGTTGCCAGCGCGCCGAGGGCCGTGTAGGACTCGAGCATCGGCTGGTCGGGGGAGCCGAGCATCGGGAGTTGGTAGAAGTGGTCCATCACGAAAACCGAGTCAAATCCCGCTGATTCGGCCTCGCGAGCCTGCGCGATTACGGTCGGGAAGAGCTGCTCGACGCCGGTCCCGTAGGAGAAGTTGGGGATTTGAAAGCCAAGACGAATAGTCACGAAATCCACCCTAGTGACCCGCACTCAGCAGCGAAGGTCGCTCCCGCGAATTACGCGCTAGGCGAACTGCGTCAGCGCCCCGTGGCTGACGTGCAGCATCTGACCCGTGATGTGGCGGGCAGCGCCGGTGGTGAGGAACAGCGACATCCTGGCGATCTCGGCGGCAACCGGCGGCGGCGTGCGGGACAACCCTTCGTAGCCGGGCTGCGCGCCGCGCCCAGCGGCCACGGCGTTGACCGTGATACCGCGAGTGCCGAAGACGGTCGCCTGACCGGCGACCCAGCTCGCGAGGGCAGCCTTGACCGCGGCCTCGGCGCTACCCGGGCGGGCGCTCTCCGGCACGACGCTGATGATCGACCCGCCGGAGCGGAGGTGATCGCCCACCGTCTGGAGTGTCAGCACGGCCGACAGCATGGTGTCGTCCAGGGAGTTGCGCCAGGCGGCGGCGAGATCCGACAGCGAGTAAGCGCGCGGGTCACCGGAGCTCCAGCGAGGCGCCGGGATGTTGACGATGGTGTCCAAGTGGTGGGGGAAGAGGTGTCGGACCTCGGCCAGCGCGGCGGGGTCGGTGTTGTCGCAGACGATCGCGTCCGCTTCGATCTCCTTGGCGGCTACCTCGAGGTCATCGCGGCGCGCGCCCAGCAGGGTGATCGTGTGGCCCTCGTTGTGGAACCCCTCAGCAACGGCACGACCCAATTCCGTGTCGCCGCCGGTAACCAGTACCTCCACCGCCATGACCTCCTCATATTCGCCATTGAATCCAGGTGCCGGCCCGTAAAGAGCACCGCGGCTTCCGCCTGGAGCAACGGTCCTCCGATGCTTCGATGGTGGCACACCGCAACGCCGGCCCCTGGGATTTCAGGGCGTGTATGGCATTAACGTTTCCTTATGTTACTGGACGGTAGCTAGATATGAAACTCCGAATCCGGCACGGCACGGTCACTGTTTGGACAACGCTGGGCAGCGTGACCGTCCGGCTCAGCACCGCGCGAGCATGGTCGGCGGGCTTGCTGTCGCTGGCACTGGTGGCCCTCCTGAGCGGCTGCGGGCAGAAGACACCGCCGTCCACGACGGCATCCACATCGTCAGCCCATTCGATCGTCGTGTTCGCTGCCACCTTGCTCAAGCCCGCGTTCACTCTGCTGGCCGGAAAGTTCCAAACCGACAACCCGGGCGCCACAATCGATTTCAATTTCGCGACCTCGTCGGAACTCGCGAACAAGCTAAGCCAAGGTGCCAGCGCCGACGTGTTCGCCTCAGCGGACAGCGCCCAGATGGACACCGTGGTCAAGGCCGACCTGACGAGCAGCGATCCGATCAACTTCGCGTCGAACACGCTGGTGATCGTCACCGCGCCGGGCGACCCGAAGCAGATCCGGTCGTTCGCCGATCTCGCCAAGCCCGACCTTCGCGTCGCGGTATGCCAGGCATCAGCGGCCTGTGGATCCGCCGCGCAACGCATCGAGGACAACACCGGAGTGCATCTCAACCCGGTCAGCGAGGAGTCGGTGTCGTCTGGCGTGCTGGGAAAAGTCACCAACGGCGACGCTGACGCCGGGTTGGTCTACCTCACCGACGCGCACAAGGCCGGTGACAAAGTCACCGCGGTCCAGTTTCCCGAGTCGAACGAAGCAGTGAACATCTATCCGATCGCCATTCTCAAGCATGCGTCGCAGCCGGCGCTGGCACAGAAGTTCGTCGACCTGGTGACCGGCGCGACGGGCCAACGGGTGTTGACCCAGGCCGGCTTCGCGAGTCCCTGAGCGGGCAAAACGGCGGTCGTGATGACGCGCCCGACTGCACCCCAGACAGCGGGTCATCGCCACGAACACACTGCGGAGGCGGTGAGCTGCGTTTTTGCGTCGGATCGTGTGCTCCCAGCAGACAAGAAATTGATCCCATCCTCAGCAATTCACACTTGCGTCACGGGTGTAACACGGTAGGTTTTTTGCTCATGGATCAGGTGGACCGAAACTCGACACGGCCCAAAAACCGCTGGATGACGCGTGCAACCGCGGTCCTCGGGGGTGCCGCAGCGATCACGTTCGCGCTGCCGATTGCCGCCAGCGCTGACCCGGTGCCTCCGCCGCCGCCGGCCCCGGCGACCCCGGTGGCGCCCGCGCCGGGCAACCCGCCGGCACCTGCTCCGGCCAATCCGCCCGCCGCACCAGATGCCGCCCCGGGTCCGGCCGGCCCCGCCGCGGCGCCTCCGGCGGCCGACCCGGTCGCGGCGCCGCCCGCGGCCGATCCCAATGCTCCCGCGCCACCGCCGGTCGACCCGAATGCCGGACGGATCGACAACCAGGTTGGCGCGTTCAGCTTCGTCCTGCCCGCGGGATGGGTGGAATCCGATGCCACTCACCTCGACTACGGCTCGGCGCTGCTCAGCAAGATCGCCGGGGCGCCGACCGCGGGTCAGCCGCCACCAGTCGCCAACGACACCCGCGTCGTGCTCGGGAAGTTGGATCAGAAGCTGTACGCCAGCGCTGAGCCCGATAACACCAAGGCCGCCACCCGGCTGGCGTCGGACATGGGCGAGTTCTTCATGCCGTACCCGGGCACGCGGGTCAATCAGGAGACCATCCCCCTCGCCGGCAAGGGAATGTCCGGGGGTGCGTCGTACTACGAGGTGAAGTTCAGCGACGCCAGCAAACCGAACGGCCAGATCTGGGCCGGAGTGGTTGGCCCTTCGGGGCCGAACGTCCCGCCGGCCGCGGCGAACCAACGCTGGTTCGTGGTGTGGCTGGGCACTGGGAACGACCCGGTGGACAAGGCGGGAGCCAAGACACTGGCCGAGTCCGTCCTTCCACTGCTGGCGCCCCCGGCTGCACCAGCGCCCGCCCCGGGCGCACCGGCTCCGGGTCCCGCCCCAGGGGCACCGGCCCCGGCTCCCGCTCCGGGCGCCCCCGCCCCGGCTCCCGCCCCAGGGGCACCGGCCCCGGCACCAGCTCCGGGAGCACCGGCGCCGGCGGCGCCACCGACACCCGGACAGCCCGCCGGTGGGAACGGCCCGGCGCCGGCACCGGCACCGGTCTCTACCTAAGATTTCGTCGGGCGACTCTCTGCTCCCAACGCCGCCACCCGTTTGAAAAAGGTTGATCGGGAACGTGTCCGGCGGCCCGTTCACCTGATTACGCTGAACTGATTAGCGCAACGGTCCAGCAACGGGCTTTACCGCGACAGCAAGGAGATTCGATGAACGGGATTGCCGCTACTCAATATCTCGCATTGTCCACACCGACCGCCGTCAGCTGGCTCGCCTACATCATCATCGGCGGCATCGCCGGCTGGCTCGCGAGCAAGATCGTCCGAGGCGGTGGCTCCGGCATTCTGATCGACATCGTCGTCGGCGTAATCGGCGGCTACATCGGTGGAACGCTGCTCAGCTGGCTTCACGTCGACGTCGAGCAAGGGCGCCGATGGTTCACCTTCTTCACCGCGCTGCTCGGGGCCGTCATTCTGCTATTCGTCGTGCGGCTACTGCGTGGCGCTGCAAGACGCTAACCCGTTGCAGCCCTAGCAATTAGCGGTAGCAATGACCTCCGCGGCCATGCATGCGTGGCGGGTGCGTCGGCCGGGTCCGATGGACACCGAGCCGCTGGAATACGTCAGCGCGCCGGTGCCACGGCCCGGGCCGTCCGAACTCCTAGTTGCCGTGCGTGCATGCGGTGTGTGCCGGACCGATCTACACGTCACCGAGGGCGATCTTCCCGTGCACCGGGAACAGGTAACGCCCGGACACGAGGTGGTCGGCGAGGTCGTCGAGGTCGGCGCTGACGCCGGTGACGAGTTCAATGTCGGCGACCGGGTCGGAATAGCGTGGCTACGGTACACCTGCGGCGTATGCGCGTACTGCCGACGCGGCGACGAGAACTTGTGCCCGAATTCCCGCTACACCGGTTGGGATAGCGACGGCGGCTACGCTGAATTCGCAACGGTCCCTGCGGCTTTCGCCCATCGTTTGCCAAGCGGCTACAGCGACAGTGAGCTGGCGCCGCTGCTGTGCGCCGGCATCATCGGCTATCGGTCGCTGCAGCGGGCCGCGCTCCCGTCCGGGGGCCGGTTGGGGCTGTACGGGTTTGGCGGCAGTGCGCACATCACCGCGCAGGTCGCGCTGGCTCAGGGCGCCGAGGTGCACGTGATGACGCGCGGCGTCGCAGCCCAGCAATTGGCCCTGGGATTGGGCGCCGCATCCGCGCAGGGGGCCGCTGATCCGCCACCGGTACCCCTCGACGCCGCGATCCTGTTCGCCCCGGTCGGCGAGCTGGTGCTGCCGGCGCTGGAAGCGCTGGATCGCGGTGGCACGCTGGCGATCGCTGGAATTCACCTGAGCGATATCCCCGCGCTCAACTATCAGCGCCACTTGTTCCAAGAGCGCCAGATGCGCTCGGTGACGTCCAATACCCGCGCCGATGCGCGGGCATTCCTGGACTTCGTCGGCGAACACCACATCACGGTGACCACGCCGGAATACCGCCTCGATCAAGCGGATCGGGCGCTCTCGGATCTCAGCGCAGGCCGAATCTCTGGCGCGGCCGTCTTGCTCGTGTAGCGACGCGTCAGCCCGACAGGTGCCACACCAGTGCGGCAGCCAGAGCCCCCGCCCCGTTCAGCGACCAGTGCAGCGCGATCGGTGCCAGCAGGCTGCCGCTGCGTCGTCGTAGCCAACTGAACACGAACCCGGCTGCCGCGGTCGCGACGACCGCCAGCAAAACCCCGGCCAGCATCCCGACGACTCCGCCGCCGAGCAGCCGGGTAAAGCCGACGTTGCTGGTCGTCAAACCCAGCGACGTGGCGATGTGCCACAGACCGAATAACAGCGAACCCGCGAACGCAACGCCGCGGAACCCCCACGCCCGATTCAACGCGCCGTGCAGCACACCGCGGAACGCCAGCTCCTCGGGGATGACCGTTTGCAGCGGAATGATCAGCATCGAGGCGATCAGCGCCCCGGAGATCGTCGCGTAGCGATGGTTCATGAACATCGGCCGCGTCCACGGCAGCAGCGCGCCGATCGCAATCACCGACACCACCAGCACAACGGCGCCCATCGCGTAT
>NZ_DATNJW010000013.1:0-5152 GCF_035603715.1 Mycobacterium sp.
CCGGAGTTGGGCTACAGCTACCCGGAATACCGTCGGGAGATTGTGCGGCAGGAGGCCGGACCGCGGCCGGCTCACGACGCTGACCGGGACTGGTGGTCACAGCGGATTCCTGAGCTGCCGGATCCGCCCAAGCTGCCGTCGACGGGCCGAAAAGCGCTTTCCCGCAACAGTATTCGTCGCTGGCAATGGTTGGATCCGGAATTCCGAGACGCGCTGTTCGCGCACGCCCGCGCCGTGGGGGTCACCCCCGCGATGATGTTTGCCGCGGCTTTCGCGCATACATTGGCGTGCTGGTCGACCACGTCGCGATTCCTGCTGAACGTGCCGCTGTTCGGTCGCCAGGCCCTGCATCCCGATGTCGACAGCCTGGTCGGCGACTTCACCTCGTCGTTGCTGCTCGACATCGACCTGACCGCCACCACCGATGCCGTGTCACGGGCGCACGCTGTGCAGGACGCGATGCGGACCGCGGCTACGCATTCCAGCTATCCCGGTTTGTCAGTGCTGCGCGACCTTGGCCGCTACCGGGGTGCCCCGGTGCTCGCCCCGGTGGTGTTCACCAGTGCGCTCGGACTCGGCGAGTTGTTTCCCCGCGACGTCACCGAGGTTTTCGGCACGCCGAGCTGGATCATCTCGCAGGGCCCGCAAGTCTCGCTCGATGCTCAGGTCACCGAATTCGACGGCGGGGTACTGGTGAATTGGGACGTCCGCGAGGACGTCTTCCCGGCGGGTGTCATCGACGCGATGTTCGCTCATCACGTCGGCGAGCTGCGTCGGCTGTCCTCTACCGTCGAGGAGTGGGAGGTGTCGGATCCGCCGGCGCTGCCGGCCGATCAGCGCGCGGTGCGCGACACCGTCAACGGCCGAACCGCCGACTCCAGCGGAGAGACGCTGCACCAGGGCTTCTTTCGCCGTGCCGAACAGCAGCCGGATGCGCCGGCGGTATTCGCGAGTTCCGGCGACCTTACCTACGCCCAGTTGCGCGACCAGGCCTTGACACTGGCGTCAGCGTTGCGTGCGAACGGGATTCGCGAGGGTGACACGGTTGCGGTGATGGGTCCCAAGACCGCTGAACAGGTGCCCGCGCTATTGGGGATTCTGGCCTCGGGTGCGGCGTATTTGCCAATCAGTGTCGACCAGCCCCCTGACCGCGCGCAACGCATCCTGCAGGCCGGCCAGGTGAAGCTGGCGCTGATGTGTGGTGGCGAGCGACTCTCGTTGCCGGTGCCTGCATTGACGATTGCCGATGTGCTGACCGGCGTGCCCGCCGACGCTGAGTTTGATGTCACGACAACCGATCCCGCCGCGCTCGCCTATGTGCTGTTCACCTCGGGCTCCACCGGAGAGCCCAAGGGCGTCGAGGTAACCCACGACGCCGCGATGAACACCGTCGAGTTCATCGCCCGGCATTTCGAGATCGGCGCGGCGGATCGTTGCCTGGCGTTGTCCACATTGGAGGGCGACATCTCGGTGATGGACATTTTCGTCACCTTGCGGACCGGTGGATCGATCGTAGTGGTCGATGAGGCGCAGCGGCGCGATCCCGATGCCTGGGCCCGGCTCATCGATGCTCACAAAGTCACCGTGTTGCACTTCATGCCGGGCTGGCTGGAGATGCTGAGTGAGGTAGGCGCTGGACGCCTGTCGTCGGTGCGAGTAATCCCCACCGGTGGCGACTGGGTGCGGCCCGAGGTTGTTCGCCGCCTTCGGGCCGAGTCGCCCGCGCTCCGGTTCGCCGGCTTGGGTGGCGCTACCGAAACCGCGATCCACAACACGATTTTCGAGATCGGCGACGTCGACGCACTCCCATCGGAGTTGACGGCGTTGCCGTTCGGCACGCCGCTTTCGAACAATGCCTGCCGAGTGGTCAACGACAGGGGCGCCGATTGCCCCGACTGGGTCGCCGGCGAACTCTGGGTCGCCGGCCGCGGCATCGCCCGGGGCTACCGCGGACGTCCGGATCTCACCGCCCAACGGTTTGTCGAGTACGACGGCCGGACCTGGTACCGCACCGGCGATCTGGCCAGATACTGGCCAGACGGGGTCCTGGAGTTCGTGGGACGCGGCGATCACCGGGTCAAAATCAGTGGCTATCGAGTGGAAATCGGCGAAGTCGAGGTTGCGCTGCGTCAGGTGCCGGGCGTGGCAATAGCGGTCGTAGCCTTGGTGACGACGGCGGGCGGTGCCGATGTTCTGGCCGCAACCCTGCGGGTAGATGACCCACAGCTGACCGTCGAACGCATCCGTGAAGCGATGGCCGAACGCGTTCCCGCGCACATGATCCCGCAACGCCTGTCGCTGGTGGAGCACATACCGTTCACGCTCAACGGCAAGATCGACCGGCGCGTCGTCGCAGGCCAACTCGCCGCGGCCGTCAACGATGCGGCCGCGCCCGACCGCCGTCTGCCGTCGACGCCGCTGGGGTCCGCTCTCGCGGCGATCATCGGTGATGTGCTCGGTGTGGACGCGGTCGGCGCCGACGATGACTTCTTTGCGCTGGGCGGGGATTCGGTGCTGGCGACGCAGACCGTCGCTCGCATCCGGGCGTGGCTGGACGCCCCCGACGTGATCGTCGCCGACATCTTCGCCACCAGGACCGTCTCGGCACTTGCCGCCATGCTCACGCGCCGCGATGCCGACCCGGCCCGCCTCGATCAGGTCGCCGAGCTGTGCCTGGAAGTCATTCACATGGACGCCGGCCATGTTGCGGCCGCCATCGCTGGAAATGAAGCGGTGCAATGATCTTCGACAATCTGACCTCGGTGCAAAAGAAGGAATTTCCGTCCTGGATCAAGCGAATCCCTGGCCGGGGGGCGGGAGCGCAAGGCGCCACCGTGGTGTTCCCGCACGCCGGCGGCGCGGCAACGGGCTACCGCAAGCTGGCGCTCGCGCTGGCCGCCGGCGGCGGTGATGCGTACATCGTCCAGTATCCGCAGCGCGCTGAGCGACTCAGTGAGCCCGCCGCCGAGAACGTGCAGGATCTCGCACGCAGTTTGTTCGTCGCCGGTCCCTGGCGTCAGGTGGCGCCCTTGCGGCTGTTCGGCCACAGCATGGGTGCAGTGGTCGCTTTCGAGTTCGCCAGGATCGCCGAATCCCGCGGCGCCGCAGTGGAGCGGTTGTGGGCATCGGCGGCTCCGGCGCCATCGGCCGTTGCGGCCAAGCCTGATTTGCCGACCAGCCACGACGATCTGCTCGTCGATATGACGGACTTCGGCGGCACCGATGCCGCCCTGCTCGCCGACCCGGAATTCGCCGAGCTGCTGGTCACCGCAATGCGGGCCGACTACGCGGCGATCAACCGCTACACCTGCGGCCCCGACGTTCAAATAGCCGCGGACATCTCAGTGCTGGGAGCCCACGGCGATCTCCGTGTCGACGCCGCCGAGCTGGAACGTTGGGAAGGCCATACCGCGGGCGCATTCGAGCTGGACTGGTACGACGGCGGACACTTCTACCTCGACGATCACATCGAAGCCGTCGCCGCGCAGGTGAATGCCGGTGGCTGAGCACAGGTTTGCGGCCGACGACCCGGTCGTGATCGTCGGGATGGCGCTGGAAGCACCCGGCGGGATCGACACCGCCGAGGCGTATTGGGAGTTGCTGGTCCACGGCCGCGAGGCACTGAGCCCGTTCCCCACCGATCGCGGCTGGTCGGTCCGCGAACTGCTCGCCGGGTCACGGCGCAACGGGTTCAAAGAGATCCATGACCGTGGCGGATTCCTCACCGGCGCGACCACATTCGATCCGGAGTTCTTCGGGATTTCGCCGCGTGAGGCCGTCGCGATGGATCCCCAGCAGCGTGTAGCGCTGCGGGTGTCGTGGCGGGCCCTGGAAAACAGCGGCATCAACCCGGACGACATGGCCGGCCACGATATGGGTTGCTATCTAGGCGCGTCCGCCACCGGTTACGGACCGCAGATGGCTGAGTTCTCGGAATACAGCGGCCATCTGCTGGCCGGGACGGCGTTGAGCGTGATATCCGGCCGGATCGCCTACACCCTGGGATCGATGGGCCCGGCGGTGACGATTGACTCGTCGTGCGCCTCGGCGCTGGTGGCTTTTCACGCTGCCGTGCGCGGAGTGCAGAACGGTGACTGCGACGTGGCGCTGGCCGGCGGAGTCAACGTGCTGGGCTCACCGGGATTCTTCGTCGAGTTCTCCAAGCAGCACGCCCTGTCTGACGACGGCCACTGCCGCGCTTTCAGCGCGCAGGCCAGCGGGACCGTCTGGGCGGAGGGGGCAGCGGTCTTTGTGCTGCAACGAAAGTCGACGGCACTGCGCGACGGGCGATACATCCTTGCCGAAGTTCGCGGCAGCGCCACCAACCACGACGGCCGCAGCGCCGGCCTGAGCGCGCCGAACGGCGCGGCCCAAGTCAGTTTGTTCCGCCGCGCCATCGCCGAGGCGGGCGTCCGTCCCGACGAGGTCGGGATGGTCGAAGGGCATGGCACCGGTACCAGGCTCGGGGACCGTACCGAGTTGCAGTCGCTGGCGCAGACATACGGCGACACCGAACCCGGTCGCGGCGCAGTGTTGGGATCGGTGAAATCGAATCTCGGCCACGCCTTGGCTGCCAGCGGCGCGTTGGGTCTGGCCAAGATTCTGGTGGCCGCCGAGCACTGCGCGATACCGCCCACCTTGCATGCCGCTGAGCCGAGCCCCGAGATCGACTGGGAAAAACAAGGTTTGCGCCTTGCGACTACCCTGACGCCGTGGGCCGCCGTCAATGGTCAACGGGTCGCGGCCACGTCGGCATTCGGGATCGCCGGTACCAACGCCCACGTCATCGTCTCACTTCCCGAGGTGGCGTGATGCTGGCCCAACCGCTGCCCGACGGCCGTGTGCCGGTCTTGCTTTCGGCGCATGACGAAACGCTTATCACGCAGGACGCATGGGCGATCCTCGGCTACCTCGACCGAATCGCGCCGGATCACGATCCGACGGCGGAGGTCGCGTCCACCCTGATCCGCCTGCGACGTGTGCGACGGCACCGCGCCGTGGTGCGGGCAGCCAATCGCAGCGAGCTGGTGGACGGGCTGTCCGCGCTGGCCCACGACGAAGAGCATCCACTGGTCGCCCGGTCGTCGAAAAGCTTTGCACCATCTGCTGCTTTCGTATTCCCAGGGCAGGGCAACCAGTGGCAGTCGATGGG
>NZ_DATNJW010000014.1:0-17983 GCF_035603715.1 Mycobacterium sp.
GGTCGACGGCGCAATTCGTCGTGGTGCTTTTACGATGCCGCTTGTACGGCTGAGACACGCGGCCGGCGTGGTGGACAGTGGAGGTAACGGTGGGGCGTCTAGCCACAGTTGTCGTCGCAGGTGCGGTCGCGGCCGGAATGGTCACCGTCCATCCCACCACGCAGCAGCGCTACCAGATGGTGGCCCGCGGAACCCCGATCGATCACGTCGCGGTGATCGGGGATTCCTACACCACCGGTACCGATGAAGGCGGCTGGGGATCGAACACCTGGACCAACCGCACCTGGCTGACGCTCGCACGCCAGGGCGTGCAGGTTCTGCCCGAGGTTGCCTCCGAAGGCCGGGCCGGCTATGTCGTCCGCGGTGATCACGGCAGCGTTTTCGAAGACCTGACCAACCGGGCCGTCCACCCCGACGATGCGTTGGTGGTGTTCTTCGGCTCACGCAACGACCACGGTGTCGACCCGGTGCAGATGGCCGCCATGGCGCACGACACCCTGGACCTGGCCCGCCGTATCGCTCCGTCGGCAAAGTTGCTGGTGATCGGCCCGCCGTGGACGGACTCCGATCCGCCGATCGACGTCCTGTACATCCGCGACATTCTCAGCGGTCAGGCCAACGAGGCGGGGGCGACGTTCATCGACCCGATCAGCGACGGGTGGTTCGTCGGCAGGCCCGATCTGATCGGCCCCGACGGCGTGCACCCTAACGACGCCGGGCATGCGTACATGGCCGAGAAGATCGCTCCGTTGATCCACGCCCAGTTGTCCCGACGAGCCTGATCCCGGCAGCGGCGGACCGCTGTTGGGCAGTGCCAGGAAACTCTTTGCAGATTCGAGGCTCCAACTCCTAACCCTCAGCGCATCAAGGGTTTAGGGTCTGGGCAAATCGATTGCTAGGGGACCGCACATGGCCAAGCTCAGATTTGGGTACTTCATCGCACCGTTTCACCGCGCAGGAACCAACCCGACGCTGGCCATGCAGCGAGATCTCGAGTTCGTCGAACACCTCGATGCGCTCGGCTTCGATGAAGCGTGGATCGGCGAGCATCACTCGGCGGGCAGCGAGATCATCGCCTCGCCGGAGATATTCATCGCCGCCGCCGCGGAGCGGACCAAGTGGATCAAGTTGTGTACCGGGGTCATCTCGCTCGCGTACCACAACCCGCTCTGGGTCGCCGACCGGTTGATGATGCTGGATCACCTCACCCACGGCCGGGTGATCGGTGGGGTGGGGCCCGGTTCACTGCCCAGCGACTCGTCAATGATCGGGCTGACGCCCACCGACACGCGAGAGTTGCTGGACACCAACCTCGACATCGTTGTCCGTCTGCTGCGCGGCGAGTCGGTGTCCGCGAAAACCCCGACCCACGAACTGCACAACGCCCGCTTGCAGCTTGCGCCTTACTCCGACGGCGGTGTCCCGCTGGCGGTGGCCGCGGTCGCTTCGCCAACCGGTGCGCGACTGGCCGGCAAGCACGGCATCGGCCTGCTGTCCATCGGGGCGACGCTGACGATCGAAGGCTTCAACGCGCTGCAGTATCACTGGGACATCGTGGAAGAGCGCGCGGCGGTGTTCGGCACCGCGGTCGACCGCAAGAACTGGAGCCTGGTCGGACCATTCCACATCGCCGAAACCGAGAAGCAGGCCCGCGAGGACGTGAAATTTGGCCTGGAGCCGTGGTTCCGGTACTTCCAGAAGGTGGCGGCGTTCCCGCAGATGACCATGCCCGGCGAGCAGATCGACGAGATGATCGACGTGATCAACGACAACGGCGCCGGAGTGATCGGCACGCCGGAGCGGGCGCGCGAACAGGTGCAGCGAATGTGGGATCAGTCCGGTGGATTCGGTTGCATGCTGCAGATGGGCCACGAATGGGCGAACCCGGCGGCGACCAAACGGTCCGCTGAGCTGTTCGCCGCCGAAGTGATGCCGCATTTCCAGGGTCAGGCGCAACCAACCCTGGACGCCGCCACGCGTGCCAGCGAGGCGCGCGAAGGCCTTGCGCAATCACAGAACGACGCCGTCGCGCATATGACCCAGAAGTATCAAGACGAAATCGCCTCTAAGTAACCGACTTTCGGCTTCAGCCCGCTTCGATGCCGAACCAGTCGCGAAGGACGCGACGAAGTTCGTCAACCTCGGGTTTCGGCGCCGACGAGGCCCACGCCACGTAGCCGTCCGGCCGGACCAGCAGCGCCGTGGCCGACACGTCACCGACCGGGCTACCGACGGCGACGGTAATCCGCTCTGCGGCATCGGAAGTCACGGTGGCGACGAATGCGTCCTCGGTAAGGTCGATCAGCAGCGGGCGACCGCTGCGCGCGAGCTCGGCTACCCGTCGCGTCGATACGCCGTTCCGCACGGCGAAATCGGGCACCCACCGTCCGGCCAGCGGATGCGCATCGGCACCCACGTCGTAACGATTATCGTTGCCGGACAACAGATCACTGAGCCGCTTAGCGTTGTTCGGATCCTCGAGAAACTCGGAGAAGAGGCCTCGCAGGGCGGTGACTTCCGTTCCGGGCCGCACCAGAGCCAGCTGGGCGCGGCTGTGCATAACGACACGCTCACCAGCCGGCCGGCGCTCGGCCTCATAGGTGTCGAGCACCGCAGGATCGGCGCCACCGGCGATAACTGCGGCCAGCTTCCAGCCGAGGTTCACCGCGTCCTGCAGGCCCAGGTTCAGACCGGGCCCGCCGAGCGGGGAGTGCACGTGCGCCGCGTCGCCGACCAGGAAGACCCGGCCCGATCTGTACGCCGACGCGATCCTGGAGTTGATGCCGTAGAAGCGGCGCAGGTCCAGCGGAGCCCCCGGCGAGACCGGTCGCAGCGGAACATCCGCTCCGAGTACACGTTTCACGCTGGCCTCGATCTCGGCCAGGCTCACCGGCGTGTCATCTTCGTCGTAGTCGTCAAAGCGGTCTTCTTGAGCCGATCGGGCCAGCTCCAATGTGATGAGCATTGCCCGATCGCCCATCCGACGGCAGGCGAACACACCATGCTCGGCGCGGTAGAACGGCGCGGGCGGGACACGACCCCAGCCGGGGATCTCGAGCGCGCCGGTGACCGGATCGACCCAATCGTCGGGCGGCACCACTCCGAACGCCATCCGGGCTACCGCGTCATGGGACGTCATTCCCGGAAAGTCGATGCCCGCGAGTTTGCGCGTCTGACTAGTACCCCCATCCGCGCCCACGAGGTACTTCGCGGGCAGTTGATAACGGCCATCAGGACCCTCGACATGCACGACGACACCGTCGGCGTGCTGGTCGAATCCGACCAGTCGGTGTCCCCAACGCAGATCGGCACCCTCGCCGCCGACCCGCTCGGCCAGAGTCTGCACCAGCCGGGGCTGTTGGACGGGGAACATGAAGTGCTGTGGATCAGGCACCGCCGTCAGATCCAGTGCCATGGCCGCGAACATCGCCCACGGGGACGGCTGAGGGGGATCGGGCGTTCCGGCCAGGACGCTGTAGAGGCCGCGATGGTCGAGCAGCCGAACCGCTTGACCGGTAATCCCATTCGCGCGCCGTTGCGGGTTGGGTCCGGCAAGCGGCTCGAGCACGACAGGCCGCATACCGGCCAATCCGAGTTCACCCGCCAGCATCAGCCCATTCGGGCCGGCGCCGGCGATGACGACGTCATTCATTTAGCCCAGCTTACTAGCGGGCCGGCGGCTATGACAAGCTACTTGATTACATCGACTGCAGGATCGCGGTCGCGACTGCCAGACCCAGTCCGATCACCGCCGGAGCCGAGTCGGACGCGCTGTCGGACGCCCGCACGTGAAAGACTATGGCGCCCAAGAGAAGTAGAGTGAGTCCGACAGCAGCAGCTATGCCGATCGGCGCCCACGACAAGCCCGCCAAAATGCCGGCGACACCGGCGAGTTCGAGCGCGCCGATCACCCGCCACTGCATCGGATTGACCCCGAGATGATCGCGGATTTCCAACGATTGCTTCACCCCGACAAGCTTGATCGAACCGGCAAACCCCATCAGCGCTGCGAGCAAAGCCGTCACGACTACTTTGGCGATCATCACTACACCGTAATACTCAGCCCGCGATGCCGGTGGCGGATGCGAAGGCGCGGAGTTCGCGTTGGATGTCGGATCCCGCTGGCTGGTAGGCGACTTCGGTGACCCCGGCGGCGGCAAGGTCGCGCACTCGTGCCGCGACCTGTTCCGCGCTACCCGTCAACCCCCCGGCGCTCGCCATCGGAATGAGGTCAGCGATGTACGGCTCGTCGCGCGGATTGGCTTTCACCAAGTGCCCTTCGTGGATGGCAAGATGCCGTTCGTTCTCGGGATGAGCCTCGATCGCCTCACGCCATCCGCGCCCACCGGGTACCGCGTCGACCACGGCGGCGCCGCCGCGTTCGTACATGGCGTGATACATCACCACCGCACCCGGTGCCACCGCGTCGACGACCCGCGGCGAGGTCAGCTCCTCGCCGTCGTCCAGCACCGAGCCGAAGGACAGCAGCGCCCGCCAGTCGGCCGCGTTGACCGCGTCGGGCTGGGGTACGGCGGCCGAGAACACCCCATCGCCGAGTTCGGCCGCCACGGCCAGACCCTTCGGACCGTCGGCGCCGATCAGTATCGGCACCGTTATGGGTCGCTTGGCGCCATAACCGGACGGGTGCATCATCCGGATCCTGGCGCCGTCCCATTCCGCGGTCTCACCGGCCAGCAACGCCTTCAGGCAGCGAACATACTCGGCAACCTGCCGCCACGGCATGGGTCTCTTACCCAACGAGAACCGGCCGGTGAAACCGGATCCGATGGCCACTGCGACGCGATCGGGCGCCTGGTCGACGAGCTCGGCGATGGCCGCCGCGTTGACCATCGGATGCCGCAGGCTGGGAACGAGAACACCCGGCCCGAGACCGATTCGCGAGGTCCGTTCGGCGCACCGGGTCAGTATCATCCAGACATCGGGATACAGCGCAGGGGAGTCGTAGAGCCACGCTCGCCGATAACCGAGCGACTCAGCCAGTTCAACAAGCGCAGGGGTATCCGATGAGGTCGCGAACGCACAAGAGATGTCCATGACCGGACACTAACCGAGTTGACTCGATCAGGATGCGTCGTCGGCAACCAGACCTTTGACTTGCCGGTAGTAGATGACCTTGCCGCCGCCGGCCCAATTGCCTTCGGGGATTTCATGAATCAACGTCCAGACGTGAAACGCTTGGTCGCCGTCCGGATCGATCCCCGCGGCGCCGCAGACCGCGACGTGCACGTCGGCTGCGAGCTGTTCTTTCCGGTCTTTGGACAGTGCGCCTCCGAACACCGTCATCTCCACCCGGAATCGGGGCGCGCCCGCGCCGCGGCCGCCGACCGACTGCGCGGCCGGATCCAGCTCGTGCAGATACACCAGGGTGTTGTCCCGCAGGAATGGGGTGTCCGGGGCCTGTTCGGCCCGCAGCAGCACCGTGACGAGCTCGTCGGTCAGGCGTCCCAGCGCCTTCTGCCCCAGTGAGCCACGCACGTAGGTCAAATCGATCATCGGCATTGTCCGGCCCTCCTCAGAGCTTTTTCAGCGCGCGCACAACCTTGACGTACGGGGCGGTCGCGGTGGCGCTTTTCCGCAGACTCGGTTGGATCGCACCGGCGTTGCCCAGAACCGGGGCCATCGTTTATTGCTCCTCGGTAGGGTTTTCGCAGGCGCGGTCGACGACAGGGGGCCACAGATGGCGGGGATGGCAGAGTTGGTGCCGGTACTGCCTGCGCATCGTTTCGACGAAGCGGCGCTGGCTCGGTACTTGCGTGGCCGGCTGCCCGGATTCGACGGCCAACTGCAGGTTCGACAGTTTCAGGGCGGCCAGAGCAATCCCACGTTTCATCTGCAGACCGCCGGCGGCGACTACGTACTGCGCAAGAAGCCACCGGGCAAGCTGTTGCCGCGGGCGCACGAGGTGGCGCGCGAGCACCGCGTGATGGCCGCGCTGGCCGACACCGATGTTCCCGTGCCGCGCATGCAGCTGCTCTGTGATGACGAATCTGTAATCGGTACAACGTTTTTCGTCATGGATCACGTTGCGGGGCGAGTCTTTCCGGACCGGGTCATGCGTGAGGAGAGTCCAGCACACCG
Organism: Mycobacterium sp.; assembly: GCF_035603715.1. Taxonomy (GTDB): domain Bacteria; phylum Actinomycetota; class Actinomycetes; order Mycobacteriales; family Mycobacteriaceae; genus Mycobacterium. The sequence continues at coordinate 6,100 of NZ_DATNJW010000014.1, forward strand.
CGCCGCGGTTTATGAGGACCTCGCCCGCGTGCTCGCGGCCCTGCACTGCGTGGACTGGCGCGCAGTCGGCCTCGAGGGCTTCGGCCGGCCCGAGGGCTATATGCAACGCCAAGTGGCGCTGTGGACGCGGCAGTGGGAGGCCGCGCGCATGGAAGACATGCCGGCGATGGATCTGCTGGCGAAGTGGCTGCCCGAGCACCTGCCGCCCGAGGACGCGCCGTCGTGCATCGCCCACGGCGATTATCGTCTGGGCAATGTCTTGCTGCACCCGACCGAGCCACGAGTGGTGGCAGTACTGGACTGGGAGCTTGCGACGATCGGCAATCCGTTGGCGGACCTCGGGTATTTCTGCGTCACGTACCACGTGCCGGGCGGACCCGGCGGCAGAAGTGGCGTCATCGGTGAAAACCTCACTGGCACTGGAATTCCCGACCAGAAGACCTTCCTCGACAGCTACCGTGCTCACGCTGGTATAGAGCTCCCTGACTCGCTCGACGTCTTCGTGGTCTTCTCGATGTTCCGGCTGGCTTCGATCACCGCCGGGGTGTGGCGGCGGGGGGTCGAGGGCAACGCGGCAGATTCGCGGGCCGGCACCGACGAATACCGCGAGCGGTATCGCAGTATGGCTGAAACCGCGTGGAAATTGGCGCAACGAATCGCGGCCTGAGCGATGAGCACGACTCCAGGCATATTGCTTGGTCACAGACTGGCGAAGTAGAAGGTCAGCAATAGCGCGAAAAGCCCGAGAACCCATCCGCTCGTGGTCGCCTTGAGCCAGAGCGGTGCGCGGCGGACTTCCATGAAGTGCCGAATCACCAAGTACACCTTGACCGCCGCGATCAGCAATACGGCGGTCGTCACTGTCGTATTGATCTGATGCGCGGCGCCGGCATCGAGAGCGATCAGCGACGACACGATGGTGACCGTCGTGAGCAGTGCCCACACGATCGTCAATGGATTACGTATCAGTGCCGTCATGGCCTACCTCATCAAGTACAGCAGGGCGAACAGGACCAGCCATAGGACATCGACCATGTGCCAGTAAGTGGCACCAGTCTCGACGAACGAGATCTTGGGTACTGTCGATGTTTTCAGGTTGCGCAGGATGAAGCACATGATGACAAGGCCGAGGGCGACATGGCACAAGTGCATGCCGGTCATCACGTAGTAGTACATGAAGAAGAGATTCGTTCCCGGCGTCAAACCGCTGGTGATCTCCGGGATCCACTCGAACATCTTGAGCAGCGGAAAGGCGGCACCGAAGGCTAATGCGATCCAGAACCGTTGCAGCGCAGCCGCTCTGTTACCAGCGCGAGCCGCCTCTGTGCCGAGCGCCACGAACAGCGAACTGGTCAGCAGCATCACGGTGTTGATGGCGCCGATGTCCAGATTCAGCCGAGCCTGGCTTTGCAGGAACAGTTCGTGATTCTGGCCGCGGAAGTACATGTAGCCCACGAAGTAGACGCCGAAGATGAGTAGGTCACCGATGACGAAGAACCACATGCTCGATTCGCCGGGGACATGGCCCTGCCTGCTGGCATCCGGTCGAGAGTTGTCGACTCCCGGGGTTACCCCCTCGGCAACGTTGGTCATACGCTCGTCCCGGAACGGAGTTCAACTGCTTTCGGATGGAGCTCCGGCGAGGCGTTGTCGAGTTCGGTCTCTGGTTGATTCTTGATCGCCCGGTAGATGCACACGTACACGATGATCTGCCAGGAGACATAGAGGATCATCGCGAACCAGAAGGTCATCAGGCCGTTCCAAGCGAAAGGCCCAGATTTGACGATCCAGACCGGTGCGGCCATCAGCTCGGTCACATATTGCCAAATGGTGTAGTAACCCAACCACTTTGGCAGAATCCCGTTTTCGTCGAGAATGATGGCCAAACCGAAGGCCATCCACATGACGCAGAAACAGCCCAGCGAGCCGATGAATGCCAGGTAGCCGAAGTCGTAGAGCATCGTCAAGACGCTCGAGTTGTACCCGGGCCGAAATGCGCCGAGGCCGAAGCAGAACATCGGGAACAGCATGCCGACGATCGCGCCGGTGATCGCGCCGATCATCATGGAGTAGCGGAACGCCGGGCTCACCGACATCCGCCTCACCTGCATCAGATAGCAGGCGTTCGACACCGGCGCGAGCCCGTAGGCCAGCGTCAGGATCACACAGGCGATCAGCAGATTGTGCGAGTGCATGAAGTCGACGATGTGCGGTGTGCTGCTGCTCGGTGACCTGGGCGGCATCATCCAACTCAGCGGAACGAACACCAGACCGAACAAGTTGAAAAAGAATGGCACGCTCCAAAACGCAATCCACTGATCGAGTTTGCGATTCTCGCGCCACGACGTTGCATGCTCGGCCGGGGGGGCGGGGGCCTTCGGCGCCTCTGCCACACTGCCGCTCATGCCAGAACCACCCGGTCGTCACCCTGGTGTCTGACTGCGCGCAGAAGCGCCCAGAACATCACCGCGATGTAGACGGCAAATGTCGTCAACCGCAATGTGAACGACAGTGGGCCATTCCAGGCGAGTGGGCCCGTTTTGTAGAGGAGCGAGAATGCGCTCGGGGCCAGCAGCAGAACCGTCGCCACGTTGAAGTGCGCGACCCAACGCGGAAAGATCGGATCTGGACGTTCATCCAGGTAAACGCTCAGGGCGAAGCACAGGTTCTGCACCATGATCGTGCCGACCGGCGCGATGAAGAAGAACCACGCCATGTCATTGAGCAGACTGGTGAGCTGCGGATCGCGTTCGGGCCTGAAAGCGGCCATCCCCCAGCAGTAGTCGGCGAGAATGAACGCCGTGGTACCGACGCCGACGCAGATGATATAGGCGTATGTCAGGACAGTGCTCGACGTTGCGGTGCGGGAGATCTGCACGGCTGTCACCGCGAACAGTGGCACCAAGGCGCACGCGATGAGGTTGCAGAGGATCGCCACCCCGAGGATTCCCGTGACGTTGCCCCGGAAGAACGCTGCCACCTGATCGGGCGTCAACGTCGGGGACAGCGGTGGTGAAAACACCGGGAAAACAAGATAAGCAAGCGCAAACAACGCCACCGCCGGCGGCGCCGTCCACAACAGGATGCGTTGACCTCTGGTATTCATCGATTCCGTCCTGCCTCACCTGATGCGAAATCGCGCGCCGCGCCACGACGTCGACGGGCCACTCAGGTGGCTCGCTACGACCCCGTGCCGTCTTAGATCTAGCACGTTCACTGACAAATGACAACGAACTTCACGACATCACGCCACCGCACGAAGTCGGCGGGCCGATGTTCCGATCGCAAAATAGCTTGTTGTTGGCGGAAAATCAGGGGAGTGCGGCCACGCTCCAGCTCCGTTGAACGCCAATTTCAAGTGATATCTGTCAGCGAGCTGACCGGATGCTGCAGAATAGGAAACGTGCCAGACACTGCGACGGGTCGCGAAGCCCAGCGCCGCAAGACGAGGGCGCGGGTACTGGATGCCGCCATCGTGGAATTCCAGCGTGCCGGCGCAAATTCGGCGGACATCAACGCGATCGTGGAGGCGGCAGGAGTTGCCCGCAGTACCTTCTACTTCCATTTCCCCACCAAAGAACATGTCCTGCTGGAGTTGATCCGACGCGATGAGGACTATCTCGCCGAGGAGCTGAGCCGATTTCTTGAAACCCGCCGCGACTTGCCGGCTGTACTGAACGAGATCATCAGGCTCGTCGTCGCACTCGAGACCCGCTGGGGTGCTGCACTATTCCGCGATGTGATCAGTCTGTACTTTTCGCCGGCACGCCCCGTGGACGATCACTGGATCAAACATCCGACCTTCGTGCTGCTCGCCGCCGAGATCGAGCGCGCGCGAAACCGCGGCGAACTCTACGACGATGTCGGCGCCTACGACAGCGCCGCGTTCTTCCTCATCGGCGTGCACGCACAACTCATCAGCGCCGGAGTGCCGGGGGCGGACCGCGATGAGGTGCTCAGGAAATTTGTGACGAGCACCTTGCGCAGCCTGCAGCGCTGAGCTATCGCTACCCAACGCTCCCGCCGAGCCGCACCCGCCCATACACTGATCGATCGTGGGCATTCTGTTTGGCTTCGCGCCGTGGATCGTCTATTGGGTCCTGGTCGGCAATGCGTCCTTCCTGGTTGCGGCTTCGGTCGCCTTCGTGATCGCGATCGCCGGACTGGTCGCCGGTTATCTCACCCGCGCAGCCCGGCGCGCGCTCGAAATCGGTTCAAGCGCAACGTTCTTGGTACTTACTGGGGTGACACTGCTGGCGAGCCAGTTGTTTCTGCAACGATGGGCGCTGCCGCTGAGCATCGCGGGAATCTTGCTGGTAACCCTGGTCGCCGCGCAGTCGGGCAAGTCGTTCGTGCACGAGTACGCCGCGGCGAATCAACCCCCGGCGGTGGTCAACAGCGATGTTTTCGGCCAGATCACCTCGCGCCTCACCTGGATCTGGATCAGTGTGTTCGCGGCGATGACGGTGTCATCGTCGATCCCGCCGATCGTGGCGGCTAACGCATCGCTCCTCGACACCACCACGCCGGTGACCTACATCGGCTACTGGGTGGTCCCGTTCTCGCTATTGGGTGTCGGTGCGCTCGCCACCAGATTCCTGCCCGACTGGATGATCGCCGCGGCCGGCGACATCGTTCGTAAGACCACGTTCGTCGCCTACCACGAGGCCACCATCGACGAGCTGTACTACCTGGCCCAGGAACATGCCAATCGCGAGGTCGGCGCGGGCGAAGAAGCGTACGCCGTCAAAGTCGGCAGTATGGGGACGCCGCTGGTGGGCGACGACAGCCGGCACTCGTGGCCATCCACCTACAAGGTGCGCCAGTCGCGGCGCTAGCTAGAAGACCCGCACCCAGGTGTGCCCGTTGCGCTTCTGGCACCATGGCGACGTGATCAGCGGGTATTCAAGACGCCCGATCGCAACGGTGCACGGTGATCGACTGACACCGCCGCGAGCCGCGCTGGACCCTGTGATCGTTGCAGTGTTGGCCTCCGTTGTGAGCCTGGCCGGCGCGGGCCGCCCGTCTTTCTGGTACGACGAGGCCGCCACGATTTCGGCCGCATACAGTCGTTCTCTGAGCCAGCTATGGCACATGCTGGGAAACGTCGACGCGGTCGAGGGTCTGTACTACGTGCTCATGCACGGCTGGTTCACAATCGTCCCGCCCACGGAATTCTGGTCCCGTGTGCCAAGCGGTCTCGCGGTTGGGGCTGCCGCGGCCGGAGTCGTGGTACTCGGCAAGCAGTTCTCGTCTCGCACTGTCGCACTGGCCTCCGGAGTTGTGTGCGCGATCTTGCCTCGGGCGACGTGGGCGGGCATCGAAGCTCGCCCGTATGCGATGTCGATGATGGCCGCCGTGTGGCTGACGGTGCTGTTCATCCGCGCCACGCGGCGCGACGACGCATGGGTGTGGCTGTGCTATGGGCTCGTCCTGGCGATGTCGGTTTTGCTCGACGTGTATCTGCTGCTGTTGGCTCCCGCATACGTCGCTTTCATCTGCGCCTTTCGGCGCAGCCGAACCGTCGTCCTGCGGTTCGCGCTGGCGTCCGTTCTGGCCGGCTGTGCCCTGACGCCGTTTTTGATCGCGGCCGTCGGCCAGACGCATCAGATCAGTTGGGTCGCGCCGATTGGGCACCGGACGATCGAGGATGTGGCGATGCAACAGTATTTCGAGCGAAGCCCTCCGTTCGCAATTCTGTCCGCGCTGATAGTCGCGACGGCAATTGTGTTGTGGCTGTTCACATCCGCGCGCCTGGTGGAGGGGGATCGCCAGCTATTGACGTTGGCGATCACCTGGCTTGTTATACCGACCGCGGTGATCGTCGCCGGGTCCGCGCTGGTTCACCCCGTGTACACGCCGCGCTATTTGTGCTTCACGGCACCGGCGGTGGCCGTGGTGTTGGGCGTGTGCATCGGCACGTTGGCCGTCACCCGATGGGCAGCGGCGGCTGTCATCTGCCTTCTCGCGATCGCCGCAGCGCCGAGTTATGTTTCTGCGCAACGTAATCCGTACGCAAAATATGGCATGGACTACAGCCAAGTCGCGGATCTGATCGCAGCCAAAGCAGCGCCTGGCGATTGCCTACTGGTCAACGACACGGTGACGTTCATGCCCGCACCTATGCGCCCACTGCTGGCGGCCCGCCCGGACGCCTACCGGAAGCTGGTCGACCTGACCCTCTGGCAGAGAGCCACCGACCGCAACGACGTCTTCGATACCAACCTCATCCCAGAAGTTGTGGCGAAACCACTCAGCCACTGCCGCATCGTGTGGATCATCACCCAAGCTGACAAGGCGATGCCCACCCATGAGCAGGGTTCCGCGGTCCCGCCCGGGCCCCTTTACGGAGTAACCCCGGCGTTCGCGGTTCCACACGATCTAGGCTTTCGCCTTATCGAGCGGTGGCAGTTCAACCTGGTTCAGGTGATCAAGGCCGTGCGGTGAACCGCTACCAGACGCGGATGTAGTCGACCAGCATTTGGGATGGGAACGTCCCCGCGGCGGGATCGCCGGCTCCGACGCCACCGACCGCGAGCGTGAACATGGGCGAAAGCCAGTAGCCGGGCTTACCGAACGGCCACCGCTTGTCTTCAGGCGGTGCGCCGAAAACGTGGATCGGCTTCGGCGGAACGCTGAAGTAGGGCTTGGCTCCGTCTACGTAGTCCCGCCAAAATTTGAAGCCGTCCTCATCCCAACGCATGCGCCAGGTGTGCCACGCGCCGTCCACCATTCCGGGAATCGACTTCCCTTCCCAGGTTTTCCCGTTGGATGCCGCGTGGACCGTGGTACCCGGGGCCCATTGGCCGTTGCCGTACCACTCGAAGAGGTCGACCTCGCCGTCCGGCTGCGGATCCTCGTTGACCGTCCAGAACGACGGCCACAGGCCGGGGAACAAACAGTCGAGTTTGATCCGCGCTTCCCAGGTGGTACCTATTCCGCCACGCCAATTGCCGCGCAACTTGCCGCTGAAGTATTGATCGTCTTCGTGGCTGGCCTTCAGGACGAGGTTGGAATTTCCATCGAGGAAAACGTTTTCGGCGCGATATATCCCATCGACCGGCGGGAACACGTCGTCCTGCCAGGTCTGCGGCGTCCACTTCGCTAGATCGGGGCCTTGGCCTGCCGGTCCGTCGAACTCGTCGTGGAAAATGTAGCTCCCGGGCGCGGCGTCCGCCGGCGCCGTAGGGGGAGATGGATGAGCCCAAGCTTCCGGGAGAGACATCGCGGCCCCCAGTGCGCCCAGCCCCATTGTGATCATGATGTTCCGTCGATTGATCTCAGGCACGCTAGTCAATATATAGAGGGCACTAAGAGACGGCTTGGCAACCCGCGGAACTACCGGTCCGACATCTGTCGATCCGCATCTCTCGGGTTGACCCAACCCCGACCCCACGCTGCCCTTCCGGCCTTGGCAGACTGTGCGCATGGCACAGATAACTATGCGTGGAAACCCGATCAACACCGTGGGCGACTTGCCCGCTGTCGGAGCTTCGGCCCCAGCTTTCACGCTGGTCGGATCCGATCTTGCCCCGGTCACCAGTGAGCAGTTGCACGGCAAGCCCGTATTGCTGAACATCTTTCCATCGGTGGACACGCCCGTGTGCGCGACCAGCGTGCGCACCTTCAACGAGCGCGCCGCCGCGGGCGGCGTGTCTGTGCTGTGCGTGTCCAAGGACCTGCCGTTCGCTCAAGCACGCTTCTGCGGTGCCGAAGGCATCGAGAACGTGCAGAGCGCGTCGGCGTTCCGGGACAGCTTCGGTGAGGACTACGGCGTCACTATCGCCGACGGTCCCTTCGCCGGCCTCCTTGCCCGCGCGGTCGTGGTGATCGGCGCCGACGGCAATGTCGCCTACGAGGAGCTGGTTCCGGAGATCGCCCAAGAGCCGAATTACGATGCAGCTCTGGCCGCGCTGGACGCCTCGTCCTAACCCTGCCGGCTGCCGTATGAGGTGTGCCTAGGCGCAGGTGCGATCCCGCGGGCACACGGCCACCAGGAGCACGCCGACGACGAAGATCGCTGTGGTCAGCCGGGGGAAATGGCCATCGGGCGCGAAGCCTTCCGCGGCGAAGAACGCCAACCCGTATGCAGCCATCGAGGCGCCGGCGAACATGAGCGGCTCAGCCCAGCGACCGCCCCGCACGTTGAGCGCGGGCAGCGGCGCGGCGAATAATCGCCGGCCCCACCACAGGAGTGCCAGTTCGACCGCGGTTACCAGGCTGAGAATGATCACCCATTCCAATCGGGCCAGCCACCATGCTGCGTGGCCCTCGGCCGGCTGTGGCAGCAGTCCGGCCGGATAGCCGATGATCGCCACGATCACCACGGGAATCATGTGCCACAGATACAAGGCCATCACATTGCTGTTGGCTCGCGACAACACTCGCTGAACCGAAGCGGCCCGCAGCGCGCGGTTGACCCCAGGCGCGATGCTGATCGCCAGCCCAGCCTGCGCACAGCCGAACGCCAGCATCGCCACCGACGGCGGCTCGGTATTCTGCACGGCCTGGCCCGGAACGCCGATCATGCTGACCGGGTAGGGGCCCAGCCAGATCAACAGCCAGAGCGCGCAGGCCGATCCGGCGGCAAGCATTACCGGTCGCAACCCCACCAAAGACCCTTTCTGCCAATCGATTCCGAGTTGGTAGAGCGCCGCCCAGCACAGCAGATAGTTCAGCCAGCCCAGATACGGCACGTGACCGGCCAGCGAGGCAACGTCGACGGCCGCGACGCCCACCGCCAGCAACGCAGGGATTAAAAGTCCCCAACGGCGTTGTGCCGCAATCGCAATCGGCGTGAGCAAGACCAGTACCAGATAGACGGCGAGGAACCATAGGTGCATGGCCACCGCCCAGCCCGCATATTCCAGGGTCGACCCGGCCGCCCCAGATGCGGCAAAAGCAGCGACGACGACCGACACCAGCGCCACGTACACCGCCGAAGGCCCGAGCACACGAGCGAGTCGGTGACGCACCCAAGTCTGGCGCGACATCCCCTCGGTGGCGCATCGATGGCTCCACGAGACCGCAGCGGCGTAACCGGCGACCAGGAAGAAGGCGGGAACGGCTTGGAAGGGCCACGTGAGCCACTGTGTCCAGGGTTGATCGACGAGCGGATTCTGTCGACCGAAGACTCCGTCGCGGTAGGTCACCGCTCCGGCCATCCAGTGGCCCAGCACGATGAGAACTACCCCCGACACGCGGTAGAAGTCCACTGCCGGGTTGCGGACCGGGCTCTCAGCCATACCCGAAAAGTACCTGTGACCCGGTGTTGCGGGGCTGAGCGCGGGACGCGTCGGCCTAGGTGGCGCGATCTTCGGCAAGGCCGGGCACCGGATCCTTCCGGTAAACTCGTGTTCTCGGCGTCGAGGTTCGACGCTTTATTATTTGGAAGGTGTCCCACATATGGTCACGCGTTCGTTGAGCAAACTGGCTGCCGTAGCCGGGGGTGTGGCGTTGTCGGTGCTCGCTGGCGCGGGGATCGCGTCCGCAGACCCGGATATGGGTGCGGCGATCAACACGACCTGCAGTTATCCACAGGTGGTTGCGGCGTTGAATGCGACGTCGCCGGCCGCTGCGGCGAAGTTCCAGAACTCGCACATGGCACAGGGCTGGCTGCAGCAATTCCTGGCTTCGCCGCCGCCGCAGCGCGAGGCGATGGCACAGCAGGCGCAGGGCTTTCCCGGGGCTGCGCAGTATTTCCCGCTGATCAACCAGGTCGCCGGCAGCTGTAACGGCTACTGACCGCGTTTCGCGGTAACGGGGTGAGCCTGCGCTTGCGCAGGCTCACCTTTTGTTTGCGCCCTACCAGACCCGGATCCAGTCGACCAGCATCTGTGATGGATAGCTGCCCGGGCCGGGGTCGCCGCCGCCTGAGCCGGCCACCGCGAGGTTGAACACCGGGTAGACGGTGTAGCCGGGGCCGTTGAACGGCCAATCGGGTAGCGAGTCCGCCGGGACGTCGAAATAGGGTTGTGCGCCGTCGACCCAGTCTTTCCAGAAGCGAATGCCGGCTGCGTCCCATTGGCATCGCCAGGTGTGCCAGCCGCTGTCCACCGCGATGTTGTGGGTCTTCCATTCGCCGCCGTTGGCTTTCGCGTGAACGGTGGTGGCCGACGGCCAGCTGCCGTTGCCGTACCACTCGACGACATCGATCTCGCCCTGGTCCTCATTTCCCAGCCAGTAGGCGGGCCAGCTGCCGGCGGTGAGGCAATCGAGCTTGATCCGCGCTTCCCAGGTGTGGCCGACGCCGCCTCGCCAGAGGCTCTGGATCTTGCCGCTGTAGAACGTGGGGCCATCTTTCGCGGCCTTGAGCACCAGGTTCGACTTGCCATCGACAAAGACGTTGCGGCGATCGTCGCGATATTGACCGATGTTCTCGGGCAACTCCCAGTGCGTTGGGTCTTTGATCACCTCGCGCGCTTTGGCCACTGCCCATTTCGCCCCATCAGGCGCTGACCCGGCGGGACCATCGAATTCGTCTTGGAAGATGTATCCGCCCTGCGGCGCTGCTGGTGGGCGTGGGTAGGCCTGGGCCTGGGGGAGAGGAGCCGCGGCTGCCAGCACGCCGAAGCCCGTCATCAACATCATGGTGCGACGATCCATTTCGGGCATAGGCCCTGCACGATATCAGCCGCGCACGGCAGCCGGCCAAACCGCGGTTCGGCCCGATCACAGGTGAGCGAGGAGTCGCTCCGCGAATGCGTCGGGATGTTCCCGGTGCATGAAATGCCCGCCGTCGACTTCCTCGACGATGTAGTCACCGGCGAACATCCGGGCGGCCCCCCGATAGTCGGCCGGCTCAGCGACAGGGTCATCGAGTCCCGCAAACACGACCGTAGGCACGGCAATTCGTACCTTCAGTGACGCGCTGGGTATCGGCGAAAGCTTTCGGTAATACCCAAATGCCGCGTTCAAACTCGCGCGGTTCGAAAAGCTCGCCCGCACCGGGTCGAATTCGTTCGGGCCGGGCTGCCAAGTCGGCGACCATCGGCGGCAGATCTCGGGAAGCGCCGCGAAGTCGTTGCGCGCGAAGCGTTCTGGCGCCCCTGGTAACTTGTACATCGCGAAATGCCTTACCCCCCAGAGCTTTTTCAGCGTCGGCCTGAGCGTAGCCGGATGCGGAATCGCGAGGACGAAGAGTTTCTTCACCCGTTCGGGGCCTAGCGCCGCCGCACCGTACGCGGCCGAGGCGCCCCAGTCGTGTCCGATGACAACGGCCTCACTGGCGCCGAGTGCGTCAATTAGCGCAAGCGCGTCGCGCGCCAGCGTTTCTTGGTCGGCATCGCGATCCGGGATCGCGGTGGGTTGGTACCCCCGCATGAAGGGGCTTACCGCGCGATATCCCTTCGCCGCGATGCGGGAGCGCAGGTGGTCCCAGGTATGCGCGGTGTCGGGGAACCCGTGCAGCATCAGCACCAGTGGCCCGGTTCCTTCTTCGAGATAGGCGAACTTCAATCCGTTCGCATCGACGAAGTGGAGTGCATCCGCCATGACTGTCCCTCACGTTTTCTGATATACGAGCCAGCGCAATTCGATTGGGGCTTCTTCACGCCCGACGTCGAACAGGTCGAGGCCGCTGGCCCACCCCTCGAACCACTCGGTGGGTGGCCAGGCGCCGTCCGGAAGATGCATCTTCTCGTACTCGTAAGCCGAGTCATCGGTGACCAGTTCAACGGGCAGCTGAGACGACGCTGCGTTCAGTTCGTTACGGGTGTAAATCATCGTGTTGCACTGTTGCCCGAGCTCACGCGCCGCATCGTCGGGGGTGTAGCCCGGATGCGCGAGGAAGGCATTGAAGACCAGCCGGCCACCGGGAGCCAGACAATCGGCGGCGAGTTCGAATATGCCGCGCAGCTCACCGGTGCTGCGAAAGTCGGGGACC
>NZ_DATNJW010000015.1:0-8803 GCF_035603715.1 Mycobacterium sp.
CAGCAGGTCCGTGACTTCCACCACCAGATCAAGGGCGAAATGCCCAGCGGCGACCGGTATCACGCGTTGGACCCCGACACTTACTTCTGGGCGCACGCCACCTTCGTCGAGCAGGTGCTCTACTTCGCCGACACCTTCGTCAAGCGGCTGACCGATGCAGAGAAGCAGCAGATCTATCTCGAGTCGAAGACCTGGTACCGCCGCTACGGCGTCAGCGAGCGGCCGATGCCCGCTGACTACGACGAGTTCGAGCGGTACTGGGATCACATGATGGAGCGCGTCATGGTCGCGCATCCCACCGCGAAATACGGTGTGGGATACGTGACTAAAGGATTTCCCCGCCCCAAAGGTGTCTCGCCACTGGCGTGGCGGGTGCTGGCGCCGGTGTTCAATCCGGTCGCGGCTTTCCTGACCACCGGCGGCATGCCGCCGCGGGCCCGCACTCTGCTCGGCCTGCCCTGGAGCGAGCGCCAGGAGCGCCGCTACCAGCGGTTCGCTGCGGTGTGGCGGTCTCGGTCGGTGAACTGGCTGTGGGATCATCTGCCGATGCGACTGCGCTACAACGGATTTGCTCGAGCGGGCTATGCCCGGGGATGACCCGGCCACCCAAGCGATCCTCGACGCCGCCGTCGTCGAGTTCGAGCAGCATGGCTTTCGGCGGGTCGCGCTCGACGACGTAGCCCGCCGCGCCAAAGTCAGCCGAACCACCATCTACCGGCGCTTCGCCAGCCGCGACGAGCTGGTCGCCGCCGTCATCGACCGCGAGAACGCGGTGCTTTTCGCCAACATCGCCGAAGAACTGAAAAGCCGCAGGCCACAGTCGAATTACTACGTCGAGGCGTTCACCCTGTCGATCGTGCGGTTCCAGCAACACCGCGTGCTGACCCGGATGCTCGCCGACGAGCCCGGCCTGATGCTCGAATTGGCCCACCGGCACTGGAACGCCGCCGTCGAGCGGATGTCGGTCGCGCTGCGGGTGATCTTCCCCGACGGCTTCGCTGAGCAAATCGGCGCCGACGCCGTCGATCAGCTGGCCGACACCATCCTGCGTTACGCGGCAATGCTGTTGTTGTTGCCGACCCGGGAAACGCTTGCCGACGCCGAGGACATTCGCGCGTTTGCCACCGCACACTTCCTGCCCAGCCTGCCTGCGGCGCTGCGCGCCGTACCGGTGTGAATCGAGCGCGGCCGCAAGGGTAGGTGTTAGCGTCCCGTCATGGCGCCGACCCACGAGACGAGCGGCGCCACGCCGCTCCGCGGGGGGCTCTCGCAACGGCAGTTGAACATGATTGCGCTCGGCGGTGTCATCGGCGCGGGCTTGTTCGTCGGGTCCGGCGTCATCATCGGTGAGACGGGGCCCGGCGCGTTCATCACCTACGCGCTGTGCGGGGTGCTGGTCGTCCTCGTGATGCGGATGCTCGGCGAGATGGCCACCGCCAATCCGTCGACAGGTTCGTTCGCCGACTACACGCGGCAGGCGTTGGGCGGCTGGGCGGGATTCTCGGTGGGCTGGCTGTATTGGTACTTCTGGGTGGTGGTCGTCGGCTTCGAGGCCATCGCCGGCGGCGCCGTGCTGTCCTACTGGATCAAGGCACCGCTGTGGCTGCTGTCGGGGGTCCTGATGGTCGCGATGACCGCGACCAATCTGTTCTCGGTCGCCGCCTTCGGCGAGTTCGAATTCTGGTTCGCTGGAGTCAAAGTCGCGGCGATCGTGGCGTTTTTGACCCTGGGATCGCTGTTCGTCTTTGGCTTCTGGCCGCGGCACGGCCTCGACTTCAGCAACCTGACCGCACACGGCGGCTTTTTCCCGAACGGCGTAGGCACGGTATTCGGTGCCGTCTCGGTGGTCATCTCGGCGATGGTCGGCGCCGAAGTGGCCACCATCGCCGCCGCCGAAACCGCGAATCCCGAACGCGCGGTAGCGCGGGCGACCAAATCGGTGGTCGTGCGGATCGTCATCTTCTACCTCGGATCGGTGTTCCTGCTCGCGGTGATCGTGCCGTGGAACGCTGAGCGCCCAGGGGTGTCGCCCTACGTTGCGGCCTTGCGGGAGATGGGAATTCCCGCCGCTGGGCACATCATGAACGCGGTGGTGCTCACGGCCGCGCTGTCGTGTCTGAACTCCGGGCTCTACACCGCATCGCGGATGCTGTTCGTGCTGGCCGCCCGCGGCGAAGCACCGATGGACTTGGTCAAAGTGGGTCGACGCGGAGTGCCCTACCTCGCGATCCTCGTTTCATCGATCGTGGGCTTCCTATGCGTAATCGCGGCGTGGGTGGCGCCCGGGGCGGTGTTCACGTTCCTGCTGAAATCATCTGGCTCCCTTGTTCTTTCGGTCTACCTGTTGATCGCGATTTCTCAGATCGTGCTGCGCCGACGCACCCCGCCCGCCCGGCTACGGGTGAAAATGTGGCTGTTCCCCGGATTGTCGATCCTCACCGCGGCCGCACTCGTCGGCGTGCTGGTGTTGATGGCGTTCGACCCCAACGCCCGGATGGAGCTGTGGCTGGGTCTGCTGTCCTGGGCGGTGGTGTTGGCCTTGTACTTTGTGCCGAGGTGGCGGCGTGGGCCGGCCAGGGCCGAGGCTGCGGCGCACCAGCCGACCGGCCGGGCGAACCGTGTTCTGGTGCTGGCCAACAAAAACGTCTCTACGAGTGAGCTTTTCGATGTGCTGCGCCGCGTCGACGCCCAGCAGCGCGCCGAGTACTTCATCTGTGTACCGGTGAACCCGGTCGACACCGGCCAGGCCGAGCGAACCGGTCCGGTGTTCGTCCTGGACGCCACCGTCACGGCGGCGCAGGAACGTCTCGACGCCATCCTGACCGCGATGCATGGCATCGGGTTGTCCGCCGCAGGCGAACTCGGCGACTACCGGCCGCTGCGGGCGCTCGACGCCGCGGTGCGACGCTTCCGGCCCGACCAGCTGGTGATAGCCGAGGCCCGCTCGGCGTGGCTGCGCCTCGGCATGGTCGACAAGGTGCGGGCCACCTATCCGATCCCGGTCATCCACGTGGTGCCCGGGCAATCGGCGCTGAGCTCGGCCTGATCTGTCCGATGGCCACCACACCGCAACTGCAACAAGGCTTGTCGCAACGGCAGCTGATGATGATCGCCATCGGCGGGATCATCGGTGCCGGGTTCTTCGTCGGCTCCGGCGTGGCCATCGGGAAAGCCGGTCCCTCGGTGGTCCTGACGTATGTGGTGTGCGGCGTGCTGGTCATCCTGGTGATGCGGATGCTCGGTGAGATGGCCACCGCCAACCCGTCGACCGGGTCGTTCGCTGATTATGCCCGGCAGGCGCTGGGTGGCTGGGCGGGGTTCTCGGTCGGTTGGCTGTATTGGTATTACTGGGTGATCGTCGTCGGCTTCGAGGCGGTCGCCGGTGCAAAGGTCATCACCTACTGGTTCCACGCGCCACTGTGGTTGCTGTCGCTGATCCTGATGGTGTTGATGACGGCGACGAACTTGTTCTCCGTCTCGTCCTACGGCGAATTCGAATTCTGGTTCGCCGGAATCAAAGTCGTGAGCATCCTGGTCTTCCTGCTGCTGGGCTCGATGTACGCGTTCGGGCTGTGGCCGCATCGGCATGCCGATTTCTCCAACCTGCACGCCCACGGCGGATTCTTCCCGAACGGTCTACAGGGCGCCGTCGCCGCCATCGTGACGGTGATCTTCTCGATGGTCGGTGCGGAGATCGCCACGATCGCCGCGGCGGAAACCCCGGATCCGCAGCGTGCGGTTCAGCGAGCGACCAACGCGGTGGCAGCCCGCATCGCGATTTTCTTTGTCGGATCGGTCTTTCTGCTGACGGTCATCCTGCCGTGGAACTCCCTGCAAGCCGGCTCGTCGCCGTTTGTGGCGGCGTTGAAGCAGATCGGCATTCCCGGCGCCGACGAGGTGATGAACGCGGTGGTGCTCACCGCGGTGCTGTCCTGCCTGAACTCAGGGCTCTACAGCGCGTCCCGGGTGCTGTTCGTGCTCGCCGGTCAGCACGAGGCGCCGGCCCGGATGCTCAAAGTCAGCCGGCGCGGAGTGCCCTACCTCGCGATCGTGTCCTCGTCGGTGGTGGGATTTCTGTGCGTGATCATGGCCGGCGTCGCGCCGAACACTGTCTTCCAGTTCTTGCTCAACTCGTCGGGCGCCATCGTGCTGCTCGTCTACCTGTTGATTGCGCTGTCGCAGATCGTGTTACGGCGCAAGACGCCGCCGGAGAAGCTGCGGGTCAAGATGTGGCTGTTTCCCGGCCTGTCGATCCTGACGGTGGCCGCGATCTCCGCGGTGCTCGTGCAGATGGCGTTCGACAGCACCGCCCGCACCCAGTTCTGGCTCAGCCTGCTGTCCTGGGCCGTCACGGTCGCGCTGTATTTCCTGACCAAACGTGTTGCGGCCCGGGCTGATTAATCGCTTTTCGTCAGCAGTACGGCCTGCTCGAACGGCAATCTGCCGAAGACCCGGTGCGCCGCGCCGCTGACGTGTGCCGCCGCCTCTTCCTTGGTGACGGTTTGCGGGTTGGCGACGCTGAACGTTTTGCCGTGGCGGCGCATCTTCCCGCCGCCGGCGGCGTTCAGGTTCTTCAGCCAGTCGCGGTCCGGGCCGTAAGTCAGCAGGATCGCCACGCCCGGCTTCCCGTCGACGTCGGCGTTGAACACCGTCAACGGGGTGCGGTAGGGCTTGCCGGAACGACGTCCGACGTGCTCGAGGATGCCGAAGGACGGGGCCCAGCCGGCCCACATCCGCTGAATCGGGTTGGTCACGTGCCGGTTGAACCGGGCGAGCCGTTGCGGTAGTTGCATGCCGCTATCAAACACGAGACGCGCGGCATGACGCTACGGGTTGGCGTCCAGATGGGCTCACTCGCCCAACGTCGGCGAACCGGTAGCGCCGCGCCAGCGCAGCGCTTCCAGTGCCACCGCAACATGCACGCTCGAATCTTTCAGCGGTTGTGGCAGCAGCTCATCGGCGCGACTGAGCCTGCGCAACAACGTGTTTCGATGCGTGAAACACCGCGCGGCCGCCCGGGAGGCGTTGCATCGCTCGTGGACGAAGGTGAGCACGCTCTGGTGGAGTTCGGCATCTGCCGATTCGAAATCGCCGAGTGTGTGTTTGATGAACCGGTCCGCTCGTTCAGGATCCGCGGTGATCAATGCGATGAGTTCGACGTCGGCGAAGCTGACCACCCGCTGGGCCGAGCCCATCCGCACCACCATGCGCTGGGTGGTGATCGCGTCGAAATGGCTGCGCCGGAAGCCCTCCATTCCGGCCGCGGTGGGGCCGAGGGCGATTCGTACGCCAGGCAGTTGACTCACCGCGGCGGCGACACCCGACAGGTCCGGGCCGTCGGCGCCGGGCAACCAAACCCATCGGGTGGCTGCGCCGGCCAGCACCGACAGCGGCCGGCGTCCGTCGGCATTGCGCGCCATCGCCTCGACGGCACGGTCGAGATCGGAAAGCTTGGTGTTCGATTCGTCGCCCCAGATCACGGCGGCGGTGTGGTCCTGCCCGAGGCGGTATCCGAGTCGGTTCTCGGCGTGTTGCCGAGTGATCGGTGCCCCGTCGAGGATGAGCGCGACGATCTCGCGGTGTTCGGCATGCGTTCCGCGGGTGAGCGCCTCGCGTTCTACCTGCAGCTGACGGTAGATCGCGGCGACCGTCTCGTCGATGAAAGATGCGATCGAACGCGCCGAGACGTCGAGTAGCTCATGCAATTCATCTTGGTCGGATGTCAGCGCGAACGCGATCTGCATCCACGCGCGCCATGCCACATTTTGTCCGATCCGGTAGGCATCCACGGCCGTCGACTCGTCCAGCCCGCGGCGAATCAGGTAGCGAGCAATGGTCAGCGACTCGGGGCCGAGATTGGGCTGCACCGGCTCGCCGGGGTGGCTGATGTTGGCGGCTGCCCAATGCAGCCGATTTGAACGATTGCTTTGGCGCACCGCCTCGGCGAGCACCGGATCGCCGGCGACGGTCTGCATGTACTCCGGGGTCAGCGTGGCCTTGTTCAGCTCATCGAGCGGGAGCTCCTCAGGAGCGTCGAGGACGATCTTGGCGCCTTGTTGCATCAGTTCGCAGACCCGTTTTGACGGCACTTCCCAGCCCACCGACGCAGCGTATAGGCATTGGTGCACTATGCACCGTCATAAGTCGATTTTGGTGCGGGATGCCCTTGCCTCACAGGGCGAGCCCGCTGACTATTAAGCAGGATGTAACAAACTTTTCAGGTTTTTCTTAGGCGGGTGCAGCATGCGGCTCCGGCATTACCCATACGTCACGGCAGGTCTTGCCCTCGTCGGCGCCAGCATCATCGCCACCGCCCCGACAACGGTGTCGCCGCCCCACGTCTACCTACCCGACATCCTGCTCACCGCTGGCGACGAACCGGACGTCGTCATCGACGTCGTGCGGCACGCACAAATGATTTCGCCGTTCGAAGACGAGCTCACCCCCTCCCCAGCGTTTCCGGGGGCGCCGCTGAGCGATCTCGGTCAGCAGCAGGCGCAGGACCTCGCGACCAAACTATTCGACCAGCTGGGCCCGCATGTCGCCGGAATCTTCGAGGGGCAGGGGCTCCGGGAGATGGAAACCGCGGCACCATTCGCCGCGCTGGAGAACATGAGCGGCAATGTGCAGGTACTGCCCGGGCTCGACGAGATCGACAGTGGCATCTACGCTCTCGATCCGATTGACAGCACTGGCGGTCAGCTTGCTTTTCTGACCGCGGGCGCTTGGTCGCTGGGGTCTCCGTTTGGATTGGCGTTACTGCAGGCCCCCGGCTCTTCCGATGTCAACGGGGTGGTGTTCGACGCGAGGTTCACCGACGCCATCGACTCGATGTACGACGCCGCCGTCGTCAATCCGGTCGTCAGCGCGGACGGCCAGATCACTGACGTCGCGTTCAACAGCGAAGCGTCGATCTTCGTGTGGGCGCTGGACAACGTGAAAAACCCCGATCTGCCCTTTTTCATCAACCGCATCATCGAGGCCCACACCGTCCCCAACGGGCTTTCGACCGTGTTGCTGCCCAACACCGGTGTCGTCCAAATCGAGGGCAACCCCACCGACGGCTGGACACTGCTCAGCTGGGACGGGCAAGCCATCCCGCAGGACCCGGATTTGCTGTCAAGCCTGTTCGTCGACGTGCGCGACGTGGCCCTGCCCGAGCAAGCCGCGGAATGGAATATTTGGGAGGCCATTCTCGGCGGCGATTCGACGACGATCACGAACGCCGTTCAGACCGGATTCGAGCAAGTCGACTCGGCGCTGGCCCAGTTCCCCGAATCGATTTTCAATTCGATCAGCGACGCCTTGACGAACGTCATCGCCACCGAGGCCGGCGCACAAGCCGGCATGACGCTCAGCGATCTTGTCGCGACGTTGTTCTAAGTCACAGGTCAGCATGCGGGTTGGTCATCGCCTCTTCGTCATCGCAAGCGTCGCGCTCATCGGCGCCGGCGTCGTTGTCGTCACCCCGACCACTGCGGCGGTGCCCACGCTGCACGTAGCCCGCATCAAGCTGACCTCCGGCGACGCGCAAGACATCGTCATCGACATCGTGCGGCATGGTCAGCGACTGCCTCCTTTCAACGAAGTTGTCACCCCATCCCCGGACTACCCAGGACCTCCGCTCAGTGATCTGGGTCAGCAGCAGGCGCAGGACGTCGGCAGCCAACTGTTCAACGAGCTGGGTCAACACGTAGCCGGGATTTTTTCCGGGCAGTCGATCAGGGACTTGGAAACCGCGGCGCCGTTCGCGACGCTCGAGCACATGAGTGATGCCGTACAGGTACTGCCGGGGCTCAACGAAATCGACAGCGGAATTTACGCGGGCGACCCGCTCGACAGCCTCGGCGGATACCTGTACCAAGAGACGCCGCTGCTGTGGACATTGTTCGGACTGGTTTTGGCGCCAATCCCGGGGTCTAGCGACATCAATGGGATCGTCTCGGACAACAAGTTCACCGATGCCGTCGACGCGATGTACAACGCCGCCATGGCAAACCCAGTCGTCAGTGCGGACGGTCAGATCACCGATGTCGCGTTCAACAACGAGGCTGATGTCGCCGCCTGGGTAGCGCTGAACGTCAAAAACCCAGACATACCAATCCTGTTGAACGGAACCATTCAAACACTGCTCAATCCGGACGGCGACGGTAACGCTTTGCTGCCCGGCGGTGGGGTGGTCGAAATCGAGGGCAATCCCACCGACGGCTGGACGCTGGTCAGCTGGGACGGCCAACCCGTCCCCGCCGATCCGGGAGTGCTGACGCAGTTTGTCATGGCCTTGCGCGACCTGATCATCGCGCCGCAAACAGCTGCCTGGAACATCTACGAGGCCGCCTTGGGCGGCGATCCGGCAACGCTTGAGAGTGCTGTTCAGGCCGGCGTGCAAAGCATCGACGCGGCGTTGGTCCAGTTCCCCGAAATGGTGATCAACGACATCGTCGGCGCTTCGCAGAACCTCGCCACCGAGACCAGTGCACAAGCGGTGGGCGAGGCGGGGATGAGCCTCAGCGACGCTTTCGCGTCGTTCTAGCGTCACGGCAGCACAACCAGAATCCAACCCACCCGGGACAACGTCGGCGCCGAATACCTCTTCACGAGTATGAGGAGGATCGCAGTGACCTATCCCAGCGTCGACGACTTGCCCGAAGAGGCCACCTCTACGCTGCTCGGCGTCTGTAGCCAGCTCTCCCAGTCGCGGCATCGAGGCCTGGCCGGGTGGGCGGCGTCGGTGTCCGATGCTCTGTTGGTGCGGCTGGTGACGGTGACCACCGGCGTACACGTCGGTGGTACCACGACCGAA
>NZ_DATNJW010000016.1:0-3760 GCF_035603715.1 Mycobacterium sp.
CCTCACCGCCAAACTGCGCGACGCAGAGTTGCAGGCGTCCTACCGTTCCGCCGAGCACATGGGTTTTGACGAGCTGATCGATCCACGCGAAACGCGCGACGCGCTGTTGGCATCCTTGCGGCGAGGATTATCGAGCCGGCAGGCCGCCGCCGAGCCGGTGAGCCGGACCGTGATCATGCCCTGAGGAGTCAGCAGACGTAATTCTCGCCGCTGGCCCGGACGGTCACGTCGCTGATGTTGATGCCCCATGGCTGGTCGATGACATGTACCACCGCGTTTGCCAGGTCGTCGGGAGTGATCAGCCAATACTCCACGGAGTCCACGTCCATCTGTTCGGGGCGAAGCGCTCCGGTCTGCAAGTTGCCGGCATTTTCGAGGAACTGCGCGCCTTTCTGCCCCACGATGCCGATGACCGCCGCCTCGTTGACGACCCCGCCGGCGAGATTGGTTCCCAGCACACCGGTCGGCTTGACCGTGGTCACCTTGATCTTGCCTTGGGCCTCGACCCGCAACGAATCCGACAGCACGTCGACTGCGGCCTTGGTTGCGCTGTAGACGCCGGAGCCCTCGGTTCCGGCATTGCCGTAGATGGACGAAATGTTGACCACCTGGCCGCGGCCCTGCGTGGTCATCGTGTCGTAGACGGCGGAGATACCGTTCACGACACCCTTGATGTTGATGTCGATCGCCTTGTGCCACTTCTCCCATGCGCGTTCGTGATCGGCGAAAAACGCCAGCGGCATCACGCCGGCGTTGTTCACGATCACGTCGATGCGACCGTAGGCGTCGACGGCGTGTTGGCCCGCCGCCTGGACCTGGGCCATGTCGGTGACGTCCGCAACGTGGGTGGTGCCTTCGAAGCCGGCGGCGCGGATGCCTTCGAATACCTCGTTCAGGGCGTCCGCGCTGACGTCGACGCCGACGACCTTCGCGCCACCGGCGGCACATTTTTCCGAGATCAGCTTGCCGAAGCCGCTGGCTGCGCCGGTCACGATAATGACCTTGTCCTTCAAGTACTGCGACATACCTTTTCCTATCAGGTCACTCGGTACGCCGCGACGATGGGTTCGAGTTCGTCGGGTGTGGCGCCGTGCATGATCAGCGCGTCGGCCCCGTAGTCGAATTCCTTGCGGATCCGGTCCACACATTGCTGAGCCGACCCGGTCGCCGATGGCTCCAGCCACTCGCCGGGAATCAGTGTCGCGATGTGTTCGATCTGCTCGGGTGTGGCTTTGTGATCGATTCCGCCGGCGATCGACGTCACCACCGAGTCAGCCCGGAACCGTTGCAGTACAGCGGGGTCCCAGTTATTGGTCTGCACCAACAGGTCCCCGTACCCCTGAAGGTAGGTGGCGAGACGCGCGACGGTCTTCTTCAACCGCAGCTGTTCCGGGAGATGATCACCCACCGTGGCGAAACAGGACCACACCCGCACGCTGTCGGGGTCGCGACCGGCCTTTTCGGCGGCCGACTTCACGGTTGTGACGCAGCGCTGCAGCGTCTCCGGCGTGAAGTAGGTGTGCAGGATGACATCATCGAACACCCTGCCGCCCAACGCCAGTGTGTTGGGCCCGAACGCCACCAGGGCGAGCCGGATGTCCTCGTTGAAGTCCGGATCGAGAAAAAGGATGGGGTACTTGCCCATTGGGCCGTCGTGGTTGAAGATCACCTCGCCGTGCCACAGCCGGCGCATGACCTGTGCCCAATCCTCCATCTGTGCGGTCGTCACCGCCGGAATGCCGAATGCCCCGTAGATCGCGGCGATCCCGCGCCCGACGCCGAGAGTGAAGCGGCCGCCGGACAACCGGTGCATCGTCGTCGCCCACGATCCGGTCATCAATGGATGGCGGGTGTTGTGATTGGTTGCGGCGGTGGCGATTTGCATCCGGCTGGTCACCGCACACGCGGCGCCAACCAGTGACGACGCCTCCTTGACGTTCCAGCGCTCGGAGATGAACGCCGTGCCGAAACCCAGCTCCTCGCCGCGGCGGGCCTCGTCCATCAAGGTGGCCGGACCCTCACCACCGGCTCCGGCCAGCAGGTAGTACCCCAATTCGTCAAGCGTCTTGGTCAACTCCAGACTCCTTGCTTGTAGCCACAATTCCAGACTTCGGTGATTTTCCCGGCGACGACCCGGAAGATCTCCATGCTGCCGATGTCAACAGTGGTGCCATCCTTGAGCGTCATCGGAGATTGGTAGACGATCGCGACGTGTTCGCCATCGTCACCGGCAACCACCAGGTTCAGGTCGAATCTGATGGCCTCGAACATGGCCCAGTGATCAATGATGCGATTGACTGCCTCCTCGTGGGTCAGCGTGTGCGCCTCGCCCACCTCATGCCGGATGAGGGTGTCGCCGATCAGCTCCTCGGCGAGCGCGAAGTCGCGCTTGTTCCACACCACGAGGTTGTAGAGCTCGACGACCTCGCGGGCCGTGCGGGGTGAGGTGCTCACAAACACCTCTACAGGTTCTCGACGTCGCGCAGGAATCGCTCGGTAACTCGCTGCACGCGCCGCGAGAAGATGTGACCGACGTGGCTGCCGTCATACCAGTACAGTTGGCCGCCCCACCGGTCCTGCAGCGCGGTCGTGGGCTCGCGCATCGCCATCCGGTCATGCCAGGCGCCGACGATGAGCCGTCGCTCGGGCGGCGGCGCGGGGTCGACGGACAGCGGATCGATGACCGAGGTCAGCTGCGAGACCACCGGGGATGCCAGCAACTCACGGAACACGTCTCTCGAGGAGCCCCAACGTCCCAGGTGTCGCGCGATCATCGCGTTCAGTCCGAGGATGGGGGTGTACAGCCCAACCGCATCGATGTCCCGCTGCAGGTGCGACACCAGCGCAGCCACCGGGGTGCCCATCGAAATCCCCGACACCACAACCGCGCTGGCTTGTGGCCGGACCCATTTGACGACGGCTCGTACCTCCGACACCGCGCGCATCATGCCGGCGACATTCCCGAGCGGGTCCATGTCAGGATAGGCCGGCCATTCGCGGCGTCGGCAGCCGTGGCCGGGCTGCACCGGCATGGCGACGTTGAATCCCAACTGGTGATGGATCCGTCCGATCCGCGTCAGCAGCAGGTCTTCGGTGCCACCCTGGCCGGCGCCGTGCACCCAGACCAGCCATGGCCGGGGGCCATCGGTATGGCGGCACAGGTGCACCACGGCCGTCGCCGGGCCACCAAAACCCTCGGCCGCCAGCGTCTTCGGCAGCGCGGGATCGTGCTCGAACGTCAGCCGTTCGTACGCCAGACCGGCGATGCGCCGGCGCTGCGTCCTCTGCACCTGCAACGGTTCTGGGTCGGCGTGCGCGCGATCGATGCCCAGCGCCGACAACTCCTCGGCTGCCCCGGTGCACGCGTCTGGCGACCGGATCGCCTTTGGTGTTCCGCCCAGGAGCGAAAACCCAGATAACGCAAGCTCATCGAGCATCACCTCGCCGAACTGCCGCACACCACGTGACGTCGCCGGGGCCCACCCGGTCGACTCGTTGAGGCCGGCCACGGTCCGGGGCACAACTTTGCCCAGTTCGCGGACCACGTCGCGGGTTAGGCCCAGGCTGCGCGTCGCCAACGACATGTCACTCACCTAGGCCAGTTTGAAACCGGTGTAACCGGCGGCCGCGATTTCGTCGCAGCGACGCCGGTATTCGGGGATTCCGCCGGTGTAGCCCATGTACATCCGTTTCTTGCCGGGCACGTTGCCCCCGTTGTACCAGGAATTGCACGTCGGGTGTACGAGCACGGTCGGCGCCA
>NZ_DATNJW010000017.1:0-12715 GCF_035603715.1 Mycobacterium sp.
CCTTGCCGAGCTGCCCATCCTGGTCCCAACGAATCCCTTTGCCGCGCATAGCTGTACCGGCGAGATGTTCGACGTCGTCGTCGGCGGGCGGCGATGCCCCCTGGCGGCATTCCGGCCTGACGATCCGGACCTGGCTGGGTACCTCACCTTCGACTTCAGCGCCTTCACCTGGCATGAGGAAGACGAGCCGATCGTCTCCCACCCGCACGACCCGTTCAAACGCATCGACATCCTCGCCAGCACCCGCCATGTCCGCTTCGAATCGGGCGGCCGGCTGCTGGCCGAGTCGTCACGGCCGCTGCTGTTGTTCGAGACCTTGCTGCCGATCCGGTTCTACCTTCCCCGCGCCGACGTCGTCGTCGATCTCGAGCCGAGTGACACGGTGAGCTACTGCGCCTATAAGGGCCGGGCGTCGTATTTGTCGGTGCCCGGCGGCCCCGCCGACATCGCGTGGACCTATCACCAACCGCTCCGCGAAGCAGAACCCGTGCGTGACCTTCTCGCGTTCTTCAACGAGCGGGTAGATGTGATCGTCGATGGCCAACACCGGCAAAGGCCCGTCACTCCGTTCTCGGACTGACTGCGGTGGCTTCCGCTCATCGCAAAGAGGGCAAGGTGGCCGACATCACCGGCCCCGGCATCACCGATCGGTGGGGCGTGACGTGCACCGACCTGGGCGCATCGGTGATCGCGCCCAATGGAACGCTGGTGTCGGTGTTCGGAGATACCTTCTCCGGCAACCGCGTTGGAGAAGGAGACTGGCGTTCGCCGGTGATCCTGATCGGCACCGGCGACGCCGGCCATACGATCACCTACCACCGCGCCGGCGGCGTCAATCCGAATTTCGCGCAACAACTTTGGAACTACACTCATCGCACCGGGCGATCGGGTCGGCCGCGCCGCGGCATCAGCACGGTGATTCCGTCCGACCTGCTGCGGGTAGGCGACTCGCTCTACCTGCACGCGATCGTCAACCGGGGCTTCGGCAACGTGGTGTGGACCGAGATCTGGCGCTCCGACGACAGCGGCGTTTCTTGGCAACCCCTGAGCGGCAAGACGAGGTTTCCGGCCGGCCTGCACGCCGGTCATGCCCAGTGCTGGTCGTGGGACTACGACCCGGTCGATGGCTGGGTTTACGTGGTATCCACCGGCTTTCAGCGCGACAAGGGAATCATCCTGCAGCGGGTCCGCCCCGAACACATTGGCAATCAGGCGAAGTACTCCGGCTGGGGACGCAGCCGCAACCTTTGGTCATGGGGCAAAGCGCCGACGCCGCTGACTCCCCCGGGGGAGAGCTGGGGTGAGCTGTCGCTGCGACGGCTGGCCGACGGTAAATGGATTCTCGGCGGATTCGTGTCCTCGGATTACGCGCTCGGGTACCGGGTGATGAAATCTCCCACCGCTATCCGTGCCGCGCCACTGCAGCATCCGGTAGTCGGATCCGACTGGGACGATGAAGACCATGCCGGCGGTCGGGTCGCGCAGCTCTACGGCGGATACCTGCTGCCGGGTTCGAAGCTCGACGTGGTCGGAGGCGTTGGCCTGGTGGTATCACAATGGAACACCACACACGGATGGCCTTACCGGGCAATGCAATTCCGCGCGACATTGCACGACACCACTCAGGCCCGTCACCCGAAGAGCGAGTCACCGTCCTCCGGGGCTCCGCTGATCTGACCGCGATGCGCGCGGGCCGGGCGCTCCGTGTCGGGGTTCGCCTCGTTGAAAACGTCGGGCTCCTCTTCAGCGAGCCGGTCATCGAGGGATTCGCCCTCGCGTTCCTCGCGCGCCGTCATCCCGAACTTGTCGGCCTCGCTCCAATCCTCGGGCGGATCGACCACCGAGTCGCCGTCGTCGTTGCGGACCTCATCGGAGTCGGTTGACTCGCTCGGGCTCAGAGTGTCGTCGTCTGCCATACCTCTGTTTCCCCAAGCCCTCGAACCGCTAAACGCGAAAGCTAGGAGGCCGACATGAAACGCATATGGGCCTTTTGCATGGCTCAACCACAAGTCTCGGTTTCACGGGAACCGACATCACGTCACTTGTCACACCGTCGACTGTGAGTGACTCGTCACATTGGCCGAACCGGCTTCACCCGCTCGTCGTGAAATGCATTGGAGGTCAATGAGGATCTGTGGCATGCACCATCACAGCCGAGGAGACCATCATGACAAATCTAGATCCGCAGACCACGGGCGACTTCTGGGATGCATACCTGCGCGCCGCCGGCGCCGGTACCAAGCTGGCACAGGTCAGCCGCACTGTCCCCGATGATCCGCAGAAACGCCGCTCTCCGGTTAGCGGGCCGGTGTCATACGTGCCGAGAATTGCCCGTGCGCCAATAACATTCGCCTGGGACCTCGTTGTGCTGCGTCGCCCGATCGCTGCCGGCGCGCCACCTAAGGCCGCCTAAGCGGCTGAGTATTCAGCGCGGTTGCCGCCACATCGGCCACAGGGTGGGACCCCCGTCGGGAATGACGATCTCGCCGGTGACCTCGAAGCCGAATCGCTGGTAGTACGGCACGTTGTCGGCCTTGCTGGATTCGAGATACGCGGGTGCGTGCTCCGCGTCGACACGGTCGAGGCGCGACTGCATGAGCGCCTGCCCGTAGCCTTTGCCCCGCACCGAGGTGTCACTGCCGATCACCGCGAGATACCAGTGCGGTTCCTCCGGATGCTGTGACTTCATCTGCTCGAGCAGTCCACCGAGCTTGCGGGCCGTGGTCAGCCGCGGGCCGAACCCGAGGATGAACGACGGCAGCATCATCAACTGCTCGCGGCCTGACTGCTTCCATCGGCCCGGCGGATCCCAGAGTGCCGCCGCACCGATGGTCGACCCGTCGGTGGCGACCTCCACACCGCCACCGGCGAGGTGGTGGTGGCGGGTGACGGTCGCGAAGAACTTCCGCAGGTGCGCTGCCCGCGCCTTGGGGTCGGGCATGATCCAGACCGATACGGGGTCGTCGTAGAAGGCGCGGCCAAGTGCGTGCGACAGCTCAGACACATCGGCCTTGTGCCCGGGACGCGTGTGGATTGTCATTGACAGCCAGAGTAGTAGCGTCGGAAATCGTGTGGGACTTCGAAACGGACCCCGAATACCAGCAGAAGCTGGACTGGGTCGAAGAATTCATGGTCAACGAACTCGAGCCACTCGACCTGGTGGCGCTCGATCCGTACGACAAGAAGAATCCCGAGACCATGGCCGTGCTGCGGCCGTTGCAGCAGCAGGTCAGAGATCACGGCCTGTGGGCCGCGCACCTCAAACCCGAACTCGGTGGCCAGGGCTACGGCCAGGTCAAGCTCGCGCTGCTGAACGAAATCGTGGGCCGGTCCCGCTGGGCCCCGTCGGTGTTCGGCTCGCAGGCACCGGACTCGGGCAACGCCGAGATCCTGGCCCTGTTCGGCACCCCCGAACAGAAGGCACGCTACTTAGAGCCGCTGCTCGCCGGCGAGATCACCTCGTGTTACTCCATGACCGAACCGCAGGGCGGTTCGGATCCGGGCCTGTTCGTGACCCGCGCCGAGCGCGACGGCGACTCCTGGGTCATCAACGGGGAAAAATGGTTTTCCACCAACGCCCGTCACGCGACCTTTTTCATCGTCATGGCGGTCACCAACCCCGACGCCCGCACCCGCGACAAGATGTCGTTGTTCATCGTCCCCGCCGGAACACCGGGCGTGGAGATCATCCGCAACGTGGGCGTCGGCACGGAATCACACGCCACGCACGGCTATGTCGGTTACACCGACGTCCGGGTGCCGGCCGATCACATCCTCGGCGGGGAGGGTCAGGCGTTCGCGATCGCGCAGACCCGGCTGGGCGGTGGGCGTATTCATCACGCCATGCGCACCATCGCACTGGCCCGGCGGGCATTCGACATGATGTGTGAGCGAGCGGTGTCCCGCCAGACCCGGATGGGTCCGCTGTCGAATTTCCAGATGACCCAGGAAAAGATCGCCGACAGCTGGATCCAGATCGAGCAGTTCCGGTTGTTGGTGCTGCGCACCGCCTGGCTGATCGACAAGCACCACGACTACCAGAAGGTGCGCCGCGATATCGCCGCGGTGAAGGTAGCGATGCCGCAGGTGTTGCACGACGTCGCTCAGCGCGCATTGCACTTGCACGGCGCGCTCGGGGTCTCCAACGAGATGCCGTTCATCAAGATGATGATCGCCGCGGAGTCGTTGGGGATCGCCGACGGTGCCACCGAACTGCACAAGATGACGGTGGCTCGCCGCACCCTGCGTGAATATGAGCCGGTGTCAACGCCGTTCCCGTCCCAGCACCTGCCGACCCGGCGCGCCGAGGCGCAGGCCCGGTTCGCCGAGCGCCTGGAGCACGCGGTCGCTGAGTTCTAACCGCCGGCGGTGACGCGGTCGATGTGGGCGAGAAAGTGCGTCAGCACCGCATCGGGTGCTTCGAGTTGCGGCCAGTGCCCGATGTCGTCGGCGAGCATCACCACGTCGGGGTCGGGGATCACCTCGGCGTAACGGCGGGCCATGTGCGCACCGGAGTTGGGGTCGATCGGTCCGTCGATCAATCGCATCGGAACGTCGGTCTCCCGCATCGCTCGCACCCACCGATTCCGGTGTATATGGCGGTCTTTGATGAAACGGCCGACTTTGTGCAGCACGCGCCGGCCGTCGTTGTAGTCCAGGATCTGACTGAACACGTCCATCATGTGTCGTGTCGGTTTGGTGTTGGGACCGAACATCTCCCGCAACGTCGGCTCGAGCAGCCGACGTGACAACGGACTGTTCTGCACCGGACTCAAGATGTCGCCCAGCGGGGTGCCCGACATCAGCTTCTGTGCCGCACGCGGCGTGTAGGTCTCGACGAACATGCCGCCGTTGAGCCAGGTGATCGAGTCGATGCGCAGCGCGCCGTAGGCGTGGTCACGAAATTCGTGACGGGCCAACAATTCCTGGCCGACCGAGTCGCCGATGTCATGGGCCAGAATGTGCGCGTTACCGATGCCCAGGTGAGCCAGCAGCGCCTCGTGCATGTCGGCGTGGTCGTGCACCGAGTATTCGTACGCGACGGGCTTGGCCGAGAAGCCCATTCCCATCATGTCGGGCGCGATCACCGTGAATCGCTGCGTCAGTGTCGGCCAAATCGGCTCCCAGTCAAAGGAATTGAACGGATAACCGTGGATCAGCAGCAGCGGAGGACCGCTGCCCTCCACTCGATAGAAGATCTCGAAGCCGAGATAGTCGAAGTACAGTCCTTCATCCAGCCAGGAAGCCAGGCCAGTGTCCACGACCCCGCCGCCCTACGCGATGTAGCGAACGACGCTCTCGGCCACACACGCCGGTTTGTCCGAGCCCTCGACCTCCACGGTGGTCGACACGGTGGCCTGCACCGCGCCATTACCCAGGTCCTCGACATTGACCAGAGAACTCTTCGCCCGGACCCGAGAGCCGACCGGGACCGGCGCGGGAAAGCGGACCTTGTTGAGGCCGTAGTTGATTGCAAGCTTGATGCCGTTGACGGTGTACATCTGGTGCTGCAGCCGCGGCAGCAGCGCCAGTGTCATGAAACCGTGCGCGATCGTCTTGCCGAACGGTCCCTTGGCCGCCCGCTCCGGGTCGACGTGGATCCACTGGTGATCGCCGGTCGCATCGGCGAAGAGGTTGACGTCTTCCTGGCTGATCGTCACCCACTCGCTTTCTCCGATGCTTTCACCTTTGATCGCGGCGAGATCGGCGACTGATTCGAAGGTCCGCATAGCGTTTCTCTCCTTTGAGTCGGCCCGACGGCTAGGCGGGCAGCACTGTTATGCATCGTGCCACTCGCCCGTTGCCAAGCGACCGTCGGCCCGCACCGATCCGGCGACTGTTGCACGATGGCGGGGTGAGGTTGCTGCTTCTCGCCGATACGCATGTGCCGCGCCGGGCCCGCGATCTACCGGCGCGGGTCTGGGACGAGGTGGCGCAGGCCGACGTTGTCCTGCATGCCGGCGACTGGGTCGAACCCGAGCTGCTCGAAGAGCTGACGGCCAGGGCCGCGCGATTGGTCGCGTGCTGGGGCAATAACGACGGGCCGGTGCTGCGTTCACGATTGCCCGAACGTGCCGACGTCGTGTTGGACGGGCTGCGCTTCACCATCGTCCACGAGACCGGCGCCACCGCCGGCCGGGACGCCCGGATGTCACGTCAATACCCCGACACCGACGTCCTGGTGTTCGGCCACAGCCACATCCCCTGGGACACCACGACCGGCACCGGCCTGCGGCTGCTGAACCCGGGCTCACCGACCGATCGCCGTCGGCAGCCGTTCTGCACCTACATGACTGCGCGCGTCGACGATGGTGCGCTCACCGACGTCGTGCTGCATCGTCTGGAGAAGTAGCTCGCTGCTAGCTCGGACATAGCGTCCACACACATTTAGCTCGTAAACAGATACAAGTGAACACTCTCATCGACCCCGTTACCGAGGTGTCTCGGGTCATCGGCAGATTCCGTCGTCAACTTCGCAGATCGACCGGGCGTGGTTTCGACTCGGTACAGCTCACCGAATCGCAGTCGGAATTGCTGTGGCTGGTCGGCCGCCACCCAGACATCTCGGTCAGCGCTGCGGCGTCCGAGCTGGGGCTGGTCGCCAACACCGCCTCCACCCTGGTGTCCAAGCTGGTCGACAAGGGCCTGCTGGTGCGGACCGCGGGTCGAACCGACCGCCGCGTCGGCCAGTTACGACTGACCGGGGCCGCCCAGCAGATCGTCGATACTTCGCGCGCGACCCGGAAGGCGGCGCTCGCCGAGGTACTCAACGAACTCGACGACGGCCAAATCGATTCTCTGGCAAAGGGGTTGGAGGTACTCGACACAATGACCCGACGACTACAGGAGCGACCACAATGAGCGCAGCACTACCGAAGGCGGTCGACGCCCGGAATCTGACCTATCGCTACGGCAGCTTCACCGCCGTCGATGACGTGACGTTGCAGGTGCGGCCGGGCGAGACGATGGGCCTGCTGGGACCCAACGGCGCCGGCAAGACCACGGTGGTGCGGATGCTCACCACGCTGACCCCCGTGCAGCACGGCGAACTGCGCATCCTGGGCCTGGACGCCCGTGATCAGACGATCGATATCCGTAGCAACATCGGTTATGTCCCGCAGCAACTTTCGATCGAGCCGGCGCTGACCGGCCGGCAGAATGTGGCCTGGTTCGCCCGGTTGTACGGTGTGCCGCGCGCGCAGCGATCCGAGCGGGTGAATGAAGCGCTGGACGCCATGGAGTTGCTCGACGTCGCCGACCGTCCGGCAGGAACCTATTCCGGCGGGATGGTCCGGCGCCTCGAGGTGGCGCAGGCGTTGGTCAACCGCCCCTCACTGCTGGTGCTCGACGAACCGACGGTGGGGCTGGATCCGATCGCACGCGACCGGGTCTGGACGCACGTGCTGAGCATGCAGGGTCAGTTCGGCATGACCGTGCTGCTGACCACGCATTACATGGAAGAGGCGGACGCCCTGTGCGACCGGGTTGCGCTGATGCATCACGGCACGCTGCGCGCCGTCGGGACGCCGACGAAGTTGAAGTCGACGGTCTCGTCGTGCGCCACGCTCGAAGACGTCTTCCGGCACTACACCGCGTCGGACCTGTCGACGCAGGCCGAGGGCTCCGGTTTGTTCCGTGAAATCCGTTCCAGCAGAAAGGTTGCCAGCCGTGCCGGTTGATACCGCTGCCAAGCCCACCCCGGTGACGCTGTCTCGTGCGCCGCGCGGGTGGCAACGCCTGCCCGCGACGTTGAGCCGCGTCAGCGCATTCGCGATCGTGGAGATGCAGAAGCTACGGCGCGATCGCACCGAGCTCGTCACGCGGATGGTGCAACCCGCGCTGTGGCTACTGATCTTCGGCACCACGTTCAGCAAGCTGCACGTGATCAACACCGGGCCGGTGTCCTACCTGGCGTTCCTGGCGCCAGGCATCATCGCCCAGTCGGCGCTGTTCATCTCGATCTTCTACGGCATCCAGATCATCTGGGACCGCGACGCCGGCATCCTGGCCAAGCTGATGGTGACACCGGCGCCCGCGTCGGCGCTGATCTCCGGCAAGGCATTCGCGGCGGGCGTGCGATCGGTGGCCCAGGTCGTCGGGGTGCTGGCGCTGGCCTATGTGATGGGCATCGGGATGACGATCAACCCGCTGCGGATCCTGGCCGCGATGGCGGTCGTGATGCTGGGTTCGGCGTTTTTCGCCTGCCTGTCGATGACGTTGGCCGGGCTGGTGCGCAGCCGCGACCGGTTGATGGGAATCGGCCAGGCGATCACCATGCCGCTGTTCTTTGCCTCCAACGCGCTGTATCCGGTCGACGTGATGCCGGCCTGGCTGCACGTGCTCAGCACGGTCAACCCGCTCAGTTATGAAGTCCATGCCCTGCGGGCGCTGCTGATCGGCACGCCGTTCAACCCGATGGACGTCGTGGTGCTGGTGGTTGCGGCGATTCTCGGAATCGCCACAGCGTCAACGCTTTTGCGGCGCCTCGTTAGGTAGATCACGGATATGTAACGCCCCCTGCTGAATTCGATTCGGCAGGGGGCGATTTCGTTGTCGGCGGCTCCGAGTCGGAATCGTTATCTGCGGGTAACGCTTCGAGCCTCAATCGTTAGCGAACCGCGATCGCACACCCCGAGGTGACTGACAGGGTTGTAGTTACTTGCGTGTTTGACTGCCACAGACAGCTATTCGACCGCTTGTGCGGCAGATGAAAGTTGGGATAGGAGCTATGAAGTTCGCAGAGAAGTTCCGCGGTGCGGCGTGGCGATTGCCGCGCCGACTGGCAATCGCGACCATCGGGGCAGCACTGCTGGCCGGTTTGGTCGGTGCTATCGGCGGCTCGGCGACCGTGGGGGCGTTCTCCAAGAAGGGCCTGCCGGTCGAATATCTACAAGTACCGTCTGCGGCGATGGGCCGCAACATCAAGGTCCAGTTCCAGGGCGGCGGACCGCACGCGGTCTACCTGCTCGACGGGCTGCGCGCCCAGGACGACTTCAACGGCTGGGACATCAACACTCCCGCGTTCGAGGAGTACTACCAGTCCGGCCTGTCGGTGATCATGCCGGTCGGCGGACAGTCCAGCTTCTACAGCGACTGGTACCAGCCGGCCTGCGGTAAGGCGGGCTGCCAGACCTACAAGTGGGAAACTTTCTTGACCAGGGAGCTTCCGACGTACCTGCAGGCCAATCGGGGTATCTCACCGAACGGCAATGCCGCGGTGGGGCTTTCAATGGCCGGCGGTTCGTCAATGATCCTGGCCGCGTACTACCCGCAGCAGTTCTCCTACGCGGCATCGCTGTCCGGCTTCCTCAACCCTTCCGAGGGATGGTGGCCGACACTGATCGGTTTGGCCATGGGCGATGCGGGCGGTTACAACGCCACCAACATGTGGGGCCCGACCAGCGACCCGGCCTGGAAGCGCAACGACGCGATGGTCCAGATCCCCCGTCTGGTGCAGAACAACACCCGCATCTGGGTGTACTGCGGCAACGGCACTCCGAACGAGCTGGGCGGCGACAGCATGCCGGCCAAGTTCCTGGAGCAGTTCACGCTGCGCACCAACGAGCAGTTCCGCGACAACTACACGGCAGCGGGCGGCCGCAACGGCACGTTCAACTTCCCGCCGAACGGAACGCATGACTGGGGCTACTGGAACCAGCAACTGGTCGCCATGAAGTCCGACATTCAGCGGACCCTGAGCGGCGGCCAAGGCGCCACCTGACATCTCCACCCACGCATCGGCGGCAGCGCTCCCCCAGCGCTGCCGCCGATGTATTTGTGCGGGAAGCTAATTCAGTAAGGCGCGACGGTCCTGGTGAAAGTACGTGTAGGCGGTCGCCAACGTGCACATCGCCGAAGCGAACACCAGCATCCCGGTCCCGTTGACGACCATGCTGATGAGGCCACCGACCGTGGCGCCGAACACGAAGCTGCTGAACAGCAGGAAGTAGCCGAGCCAATCCGACAGGTCTCCGCCGGCGATGTGCCGTTCGATGCCTTGTCCCATCTTGACCAGCGTGCCGGTGACGTAACTCAACGGCACCGATACTTCACCGTCTTTGACGAATGACGTGTTCAGTGCGCCAATACCGAAGGCCAGCAACATGATCGGCGGGAAGTCGAGCTGGTTCTCTTCCCAGCCCTCGTCCAAGACGTCCACAAATGTGGCGGCCAGCAAGCTGAACGTCGCCAACACGGTGGGACCGTGCGGATGCGCGACCCAGAAATGGCGCCGGCACACCGACGCGACCACCACGCCGGCGACGAAGCTCAACAGCAGCAGACCGGCCGTCACCGACAACAGCACATCGTCGCGGAAATAACCCAGCACCGCGCGCTGTGCGTTTCCGGTCATGAATGTGACGAAATATCCGGCCGAGTGGGTAAAGGCCGTCGCACCGAGCACACCGGCAAGCGCCGCCAGCACCCACGACAAGCGCGCCTCACTGTCGAATGTCTCACGAAGCATGAAACCTATGCTGTCAAAAGAGGTACGCCGATGGCAGAGCGGGGATTGCCATTCAGGCGAGACTCACATCAATCTGCTACAAACTTGGCGATCGATCGCAGCGGAATGGGTAGCCAACCGGGCCGGTGCCGAGACTCGTAACCGGCCTCATAAACCGCCTTGTCCAGCTCGTACGCCGCCAGAATCAGCGCTGAATCACGCGGATCGACGCCGGATGCGGCCGCGTAGCCGTCGCAGAAGGCAGTTCGATTGCGCTGCACCCACTCTCGAGCACGCGCGGCCAATTGCTTGTCGGCGGACTGATCGACCAGCGGTCCGTAGGCGGCGTACTCGAACGATCGCAACACCCCTGCCACGTCGCGCAGCACAGAGTCCGGTGCGCGCCGCTCCTCCAGCGGCTGGCCCGGTTCACCCTCGAAGTCGATCAGCAGCCAGGACTCGGGTGTGCGCAGCACCTGTCCCAAATGCAGGTCACCGTGCACCCGCTGCACCGTGATGGTCTGTTCGGCCAACTTCTGGAACCGATGCTCGATTGCCGGCGCGTACTGCTCGAGCTCGGACACCGCGCCGGCCGCCGCCGACAACCGGGTCAGCATGGTGTCGACCGGGAATGGGGCCTGCGAGGTGCCGAACGCCTCGGCGAGCCCGCCATGCACCGACGCGACGGCTTCGCCCAGCCGGTAAGACTCGCCGGCGAAGTCACCGCCGACCTCGTAGGCGTAGAGGTCACCCTCGGCGAACAAGTCGCGAACGCTGGCCGTCGCCATCGCCCAGCCCTCGGCCGCGTTGCCTTCATACTCGGTCGCCATGCCCAGTGGACAGCTGCTGTCGATGTCCGACGCGGTCAGCTCGTAGGTACCCAGCAGGCGTGCCACGTGCGGGTTTCCGGCCCGGCCGAGGACCCGGTTGAGCTCGATATCGGGGTTGACGCCTGGGCTGACGCGGCGAAACACCTTCAAGATCGCATCACGATCGAAGATCACGCTGGTGTTGCTCTGCTCGGCATCCGACACGCGCGGATAGGCGTCCAGAGGCAGGGTGACGTCCGGCTCTTTACCGAACGAGACGCCCTCCCGGGTAGCCGAGGAGTCGATCAGCGACAGCAGAAACGCCGCGGAGTCCGGATCATAGAGCGCGTCGAAGCCGGTGCGATCGCCGTGGGCGCCGATGGTGGCGACGGTGTTGTACTCGGTGGGCGGCTCGGAATCCCAGCCGACGATCACCTGGTAGCGCTCGGTCGAACCGTCGGTGTAGGCCACGTCCACCAGCACGAGATCCAGATTGTCGCGCAAACCCACGACGAGACCGGGCTCCGCGGTTGCCAGTTCGCGGCTACGTCCGGCGTACCAGCGCTGCTGGGGTAGCCATTCCGACCACGGCAAGTTCATTGCGACTCCTCAGACCCGCACAACTGGAACCAGTAGAACCCGTGGCCCGGCAGGGTCAGCAGATAGGGCAAGTGACCGATGCGCGGGAACTCGACATGCCCGGTGAGCTCGATCGGCGTGTGACCGCTCCAATGTTGCAGGTTCAGCTCGAGAGGCTGGGGGAAACGCGACAGATTGTTCACGCAGAGCACGACGTCGCCGTCATCCGGCGCCTGGCGCAGAAACGCCAGCACCGACGGGTTGGAGCCGCCCAGCTCCTCGAAGCTTCCGATGGCGAAGGCCTCGTGTCTGCGACGAACCGCGAGCATCATCCGGGTGAAGTTGAGCAGCGACGTCGAGGTGTCGCGCTGGGCTTCGACGTTGACGGCCTGATATCCGTAGACCGAGTCCTGACTCGCCGGCAGATACAACCGGCCGGGGTTGGCCTTGGAGAATCCGGCGTTGCGGTCCGGGGTCCACTGCATCGGGGTCCGCACGCCGTCGCGGTCACCCAGCCAGATCACATCGCCCATGCCGATCTCGTCGCCGTAATACAGCACCGGCGAACCGGGTAGCGACAACAGCAGCGCGGTGAACAGCTCGATCTGGTTGCGGTCGTTGTCCAGCAGCGGAGCCAGCCTGCGGCGGATCCCGACGTTGGCCTTCATCCGCGGATCCTTGGCGTACTCGGAGTACATGTAGTCGCGCTCTTCGTCGCTGACCATCTCCAGCGTCAGCTCGTCGTGGTTGCGCAGGAAGATCCCCCATTGCGCCATGTCCGGGATCTGCGGCGTCTGCGAGAGGATCTCCGAGATCGGGAAACGCGACTCGCGCCGGACCGCCATGAAGATGCGTGGCATCAGCGGGAAGTGGAACGCCA
>NZ_DATNJW010000018.1:0-5467 GCF_035603715.1 Mycobacterium sp.
GATCGGGCGCTGTCGGATCTGAGCGCCGGCCGTATCTCTGGCGCGGCCGTCTTGCTCGTGTAGCGACGTATCAGCTCGACAGGTGCCACACCAGTGCGGCAGCCAGGGCCCCCGCCCCGTTCAGCGACCAGTGCAGCGCGATCGGTGCCAACAGGCTGCCGCTGCGTCGTCGCAGCCAACTGAACACAAACCCGGCTGCCGCCGTCGCGACCACCGCCAGCAAGACCCCGGCCAGCATCCCGATGGCTCCGCCGCCGAACAGCCGGGTAAAGCCGACGTTGCTGGTGGTCAAACCCAGCGACGTGGCGATGTGCCACAGACCGAACAGCAGCGAACCCGCGAACGCAACACCGCGAAACCCCCACGCCCGGTTCAATGCGCCGTGCAGCACGCCGCGGAACGCCAACTCCTCAGGGATGACCGTTTGCAGCGGAATGATCAGCATCGAGGCGATCAGCGCCCCGGAGATCGTCGCGTAGCGGTGGTTCATGAACATCGGCCGCGTCCACGGCAGCAGCGCGCCGATCGCAATCACCGACACCACCAGCACAACGGCGCCCATCGCGTATGCGGCTCCGGATCTCCAGTGCTCGCGGCCCAGCCCGAGTTCGGCCCAACCCAGCCCGTTGACCCGCAACCAGGCCACCAGTCCGACCGCCACGACCGGGACGGTCACGACACCTGCCCACGGCGTGGTGAAGTGCGCCAGCAAATTCGCGCACGCCAGCACCACCACGACGACGGCGACGTCGACCTGGATGCGGAATTGGTGCAGCGCCGAGAGCTGGGCGAGCAGCGGGTGCGGCTCTACCGCGGCGCTCTCGTAGCCAGACATCCCACCAGGCTACCGACGCTAGCGCGCGAACTGCTCGACGAGGACCACCTGCAGCTCTCCCACTAGGAAGCCGAGCACGGCACCCACCGTGACCATGAGCATCTCGTCGTCTTTGAAGACGGGTCGGAGGATGGCTTCGTACTGAGCGGGAGACAGCTTGGTCATCTTCTCGACGATCAGGTTCTCGATGTCGAGCGTCTTGGCGGTGTAGTCCTTGGCTTCCTGCATTGTCTCCGGTAGACGCTCGAGAAGCATCTGCACAATCGCGTCCTTGGCCTGGCGGTAGCGCTTGGTGCCGATCGCGAGCGTGATCAGCGGTTGCGCGAACCCGGCCTGCGCGTCGAGTGCTGCGGAGACCTCTTTCTCGATCGCCGCGAAGAGCCGTTCGGCGGTCGGGCCGTGCAGGATCGCGTCGAGCAGCACATCGGCGGAGAACAGGTCGTTAGCCAAAATGCGCGCGTAGTCGCGGGTGACGTTGTCGCGCTGCGCGTGCAGGACGCCATGCACCGGGATGAAGCCCAAGAGCTTCTTGGGCTCACGGGGAATGAAGATCAGGTTGAGGGCCAGCCAGTCGCTGGCGAAACCGGTGACGAAGCCGAACCCGGGCATGATCCACGGGTTGTGCAACAGGCCCCAGGCGACCATCTGCACCAGGCCGATCGCGAAGCCGAAGTAGATTCCGCTGCGGCGGATGAACTTCATCGCCGCGCCGCCCATGCCCTTCATCAACTCGTTGAGTTGGGCCTTGTTATTCACCAGGGTGGTGATGGCGAGATATTGCAGATCGACGAACCGCGGCAAATCGGTCTTCATCTCCGAAAGCAGATTGTCGACGACTCCGGGGGCGGCGGCGTGCACCCGCGACAGCACCGCCTTACGGCCGGCTTCCGGGATCGAGTCCCACAGACCGGGGCGCACTTGCTCGGCGAGGTCGCGAGCCATCTCGTCGACGGTTCGGGTGAGCGGCTCGCGGAGGTCCTCGACGGCCTGCTTGGCGTCGATCTTGTCCAGGATCTCCTCGGGTCGCAGCAGCTTGTCGGTGAGCATTTGGATGGTCATCGCCGCGGTCTTGCCGGCGCGGCGCGGAACCACGCCTTGCCAACCGAGCGGCCCGATGCCGACGAACTCGATTGGCCGGTAGAGCATCTGCAGCGCAACGAGTTTCGTTGTGTAGCCGACGAACGCGGCAATCAGCGGCATCGACAAATAGATGAACCAGTTCAGCTTGACGTCGGAAGTTATCTGACTCCAGCTCTGCCCCCACGCGATGACCGACGACGTCACTCCCGCTCCCGTGGGACGCTCGCCGCGGCCCACAGTTCCAGACCAAGGCCGGACAACTGCAGCGTGTATTTCTCGATACGCGCCGGGATGGGACCACGGCTGGCCGTCTTGATGGCTTGAAGCACCGCGGTGTCGGCGGCGAGGATCTCGTACTCGTCCTTCATGTCGGAGTCCTCGGGGCCGGACTCGACCAGTCCGAGTGACAGCAGATGACTCACGTACATCGGGGTCAACTGCGGAAGCGCGAGGTTCGCAGTCTTGCCGATCAGAGACATGTTTTCCAGCACGACCTCGACGCCCAATCCCGCACGGGTGCGCGCGTACACGTTCAGCAATGGGGACGTGGAGCCGTCGGACAAGGCGCTGATGATGCGCGCCTCGTCGGGCACGATCTGGTCGAGAATTTTGTGAAACAGCTCTTGGCGGCTCGAGGCGGTGTTCTGTCCGACCGCGCGATCGAGCAAGCCGTGCATCTTGGCATCGAGGCTTTCGGCGTCGACGTCCGAGCGCTCTTCTATCTCGGCCTCAGATTGGGGTAGCGCCGGCACCGCGACAGTGGACAGGTGCATCCCGGACCGGATGAGTCCAAAGACCTGACGCTCACCCCAGCTTGCGGCCTTGATGTACGCGCGCACGGTCTGCTCCGCGAGGTCGACGAGGCCGGCGGGGTTGAACAGGGACGCCATGGCTGAACGGTAGCCAACGCGTCGCATCGTTTTCGCGGATTTCAGCCGGGGGGTGGTCGCGCCCCGTCACCGCTTGTCGCACCGGCACCCAAACGTGGCAAACCCGCGCACTATTCTGGCCGAGGTGACCACCTCGGTTGACGGCTTGCTCGCATCGCTGCGGGTGCTCGACCTGTCCGACGACGACGGCGACGCGGTGACCCGGTTGTTGGCCGACTTGGGCGCCGATGTCCTGAAGGTTGAACCGCCGGGCGGCTGCCCGTCGCGCACCCGGCGCCCGACGCTGGGCGGCACCGGAGTGCGCTTCGCACTGCACAATGCGAACAAGCGCAGCAGCGTGCTCGACCCGTCCGACCCGCAGGACTGTGAGCGGTTGATCGAACTCGCCGGCGGCGCCGACATCGTTGTCGACAGCGGAACTCCCGGCCAGGCCGCGGCATACGGAACCTCGTGCGAAGACCTGGCGGATCGCTTTCCGCAACTGGTGTCGATGTCGGTGACCGATTTCGGCAGAACGGGGCCTCGTTCGTCGTGGCGGGCAACCGATCCGGTGCTGTACGCGCTGTCGGGGGCGTTGGCACGGTCGGGCCCCACGAAGGGGACACCGGTTTCGCCGCCGGACGGTATCGCGTCGGCCACCGCCGCCGTTCAGGCCGCCTGGGCCGCGCTGGCTGCGTACTACAACCGATTGCGT
Source organism: Mycobacterium sp. (assembly GCF_035603715.1). Taxonomy (GTDB): domain Bacteria; phylum Actinomycetota; class Actinomycetes; order Mycobacteriales; family Mycobacteriaceae; genus Mycobacterium. Next base: position 3,500 of record NZ_DATNJW010000018.1, read on the forward strand.
TGTGGGACAGGCGAGTATATTGACTTTTCCCGGTTCGAGGCTGTCGTGATGGCGCTCGATCCGGCATTCGGGGCGCACGGCCAAGCCGCTGCGGGCATCCGTCGGCCGGACCGGTGGCGCGGACGCCCGAAGAACCAGGACGCCTACCCGATCTACCCGTGCCAGGACGGCTACGTCCGGCTGTGCGTGATGTCGCCTCGACAATGGCACGGGCTGCGCCGCTGGCTGGGAGAGCCCGAAGACTTCCAGGACCCCAAGTACGACGTGATCGCTGCGCGGTTCGCGGCCTGGCCGCAGATCGGCCTGCTGGTCCAACAGCTTTTCGCCGGGCAGACGATGAAAGCCCTGGTGTCTGAGGGCCAATCGCACGGTGTGGCGATCTCCGCCGTGCTGGATCCGACGCAGATCCTGGCGTCCGATCACTTTCAATCAGTGGGCGCCGTCGCCGACGCCGAACTCGTCCCTGGCGTGCGCAGCCGCATCCCGACCGGCTACTACGCCGTCGACGGTCAGCACGTCGGCTTCCGCACTCCCGCACCGAGCGTTGGGCACGACCATGCTCGGTGGCTCGACGAGCGGGCCCAGATCGCCGCCCCCGGCAGTTCCGGCCCGCGTCCGTTCGAGGGGCTGCGGATCATCGACTTGGGCATCATCGTCGCCGGCGGCGAGCTCAGCCGGCTGTTCGGCGATCTGGGCGCTGAGGTCATCAAGGTCGAAAGTGCTGCCTATCCGGACGGATTGCGACAGGCCCGGGTCGGCGATGCCATGAGTGAGTCATTCGCGTGGACGCATCGCAACCATTTGGCGTTTGGCGTGGATCTGCGCGACGAAGCCGGCAAGCAGGTCTTCAGCCGGCTGGTTGCCGACGCCGACGCGGTGTTTGCCAACTTCAAGCCCGGAACGCTTACGGCCCTTGGGTTTCCGTACGACACCCTGCGTTCGCTGAATGAGCGGGTGGTTCTCGCCGAAAGCAGCGCCTTCGGCGACAACGGGCCGTGGAGCAACCGGATGGGCTACGGACCGCTGGTTCGCGCCACCGCAGGCGTCAGCAAGCTATGGACAGACCAACGCCATCAACCGGACCAGGGCGACGACTCTCGGCACCGGTTCTACGACGCGACCACGGTCTTTCCGGACCACGTGGTCGGGCGAATCACGGCGATCGGCGCGCTGGCCGCGCTGATCCATCGCGACCGAACCGGCACGGGAGCCCGCGTGCACGTCTCGCAGGCCGAGGCCGTCGTCAATCAACTCGACGCCCGCTACGTCACCGACGCGGCACGGACCGGCGAAGATGCCGAGTTGGCCGACGACACCAGCCTTCATGAAGTTCTTCCGTGTGCAGGCGACGACGAATGGTGTGTCATCTCGATTCGCACCGACACCGATTGGCGTTCGGCCAGCGCGGTTTTCGGCCTACCCCAGCTGGGCGACGATGCGCGGTTCGCCACCGGCGACGCGAGAGTGGCGCACCGCGGGGATCTGCTCGAGCAGGTGTCGGCGTGGACCCGCGGCCGGACCCCGTGGCAAGTCGCCGAGGCATTGCAGGCCGCCGGCGTCCCGGCCGGTCAGATGAACCGGCCGCCCGATGTCCTGGAAGACCCGCAGCTGCGGCAGCGAAAGCTGTTCAGCGACATGCATCATCCGCTGTTCGATCACCCGCTGCCGGCCGAGACCGGCCCGGCGCCGTTTCGGCACATCCCGCAGGCGCTACAGCGGCCGGCGCCGCTGCCCGGGCAACACACCCGCGAAATCTGCCACAAAGTCCTCGGAATGAGCAGCGAGGAAACCGAGCAACTGATCGAGGCTCGAGTGCTGTTCGCATCCACCGACACCGCCTAGCATTCGCCCGGCGCCAACCGCGGAAGGTTCCGTCATGCCCGTCAACCCCAGAACGCCGGTGCTGATCGGCTACGGCCAGATGAACTACCGCGAGACCGAAGAACCGGAAAACACCCCGGAGCCCGT
>NZ_DATNJW010000019.1:0-3051 GCF_035603715.1 Mycobacterium sp.
CGTACCGTGGACATCATGTCTTCTGACCTGCGGCCCGGACCCGACTCGCCGCCCACCGATGAGCTGGCCAGCGCAGAAGCCGCGCTGGGCGCCCTGCAGCATGTGCTGCATCCGATCTCGCGCGACGAGTTGTCCAATTCCACACCGTGTACGGAATACGACGTGATGCAGCTGACCGACCATCTGATGAACTCCATCACCCTGCTCGGCGGCGCAGCGGGCGCGGAGCCGCCGGAGCGGAACAGCGAAGACTCGGTGGAGAGGCAGATCGTCGCCGCGGCCCGGCCCGCGCTGGACGCGTGGCATCGCCGCGGTCTGACCGACACGGTGACCATCGGCACCAACGAGATACCCGCTACCTTCGCCGTCAGCATCCTGTCGGTCGAATTCCTGGTCCACGGTTGGGATTACGCGACCGCAACCACACACCCGATCGACGTCGCCGAGTCGCTGGCCGATTACGTGTTAGGGCTTGCCCACAAAGTCATCACGCCAGAAGGGCGCGCGACCGTGGGCTTCGATGATCCGGTCGCCGTGCCCGACGATGCGCCCGCCCTCGACCGGCTGATCGCCTTTACCGGCCGCGATCCGGCAGTGGCACGGGCCTAGACGCGCTCGAGATAGAAGTAGAAGTACCGGCCGTTGTCGATCACGCCCTTGCCGTTCATGATTCCCATCACCGTGGCGTCGTCGACGCGCTTGAAGTGATCGTGAACCGGCTGGCCGTCGTACACCATGGTCGCGGTGATTTCGCCGCGAAATTCCTCCAGCCACAGGCTGGCTTCGCCCTTGCCCATCTTGACGTTGGAGAACCGGTTCCCGTCATCGTCGAGACAGACCAGCGGCTGCACGTCTTCGGGTGAGTTGAACGTCTTGCCGAACCAGCGGGACTTCTCGAGTTGACCGTTCATCCGGTGCCCGGTGACGAATTCGCCGCCCTTCCACTCGCCGAGCATGCCGTCGACGGTGGCCGGCGGCAGGCTGGCCCAGAAGTCGTCGAGTTCGGCGTCGTCGATCGACCCGGTGCGCTCCTTGAACTCGGTGAACTTCTTGAGCGCCAACGCATCGGTCATCGCGATCTCCTTCGATCTAGATCCAGCCCTGCGCGAATTGCAGCATGGCATCGTTCTCCTCCGGCGCGCCGATGGTCACCCGGACACCGTCGGTGCCGTACGGGCGAACCACGACGCGTGCGTCGGCCGCCCGCTCGACGAAGTCGAGGGTGCGAGGTCCGAGCGGCAGCCAGACGAAATTCGCCTGCGACGACGGCAGGGTGAACCCGGCCGCGTGCAGGGCGTCGCTCACCCGCGTCCGTTCGGCAACGACGGCATCGGTGCGGGCGAGCAGCTCGTCGGCGGCGTCCAGTGACGCGATGGCCGCGGCCTGCGAGATGCTGGTCGCGGTGAACGGCACATAGGCTTTGTCCACGGCGGTGATCAACTCCGGGTGGCCGGCCGCATATCCCACCCGCAAGCCGGCCAGCCCGTAGGCCTTCGAAAACGTGCGCAGCACAACGACATTGCTGTGGTCGCGCACCAATCCGAGGCTGTCCGGCACCAGGCCGTCGCGGATGTATTCGACGTAGGCCTCGTCGATCGCGATCAGCACGTGCGACGGCACCGCCTCGACGAACCGGGCCAAAGCATCCGGATCGACCACCGTCGAGGTGGGGTTGTTCGGGTTGCAGACAAAGATCAGCCGGGTTCGGTCGGTGACCGCGGCGAGCATCGCCGTCAGGTCGAAGGTGTGGTCGGAGAGCGGGACTTGGACCGCGGTGGCGCCGGCGAGACGGACCTGCAGCGGGTAGATCTCGAAGCTGCGCCAGCCGAACAGCACCTCGTCGCCGGCCGTGGCGCTGATCTGGATGAGCTGCTGGCACAGGCTCACTGATCCGCAACCGACGGCGATGTGCTCGGGTGCCCAACCGCCGGCGCTGCCCACCCGGCCGGAATTCAGGTGCTTAGCCAAGGCCGATTTGAGGTCGGTGCAGCGGTTGTCCGGGTAGCGGTTGATGCGATCGGTGGCCCGCTCGATCGCCGCCCGAACGCTGGGCAACGGACCCTGCACGGTCTCGTTGCTGGCCAATTTGATCGCGCCCGGGACGGTCTTGCCGGGTACGTAGACCGGCAGCTCGGCCAATTCGGGACGTAGGCGCGCGGTCATTTCGACAGCATATGTCCGGCCTGTGTACGCTGTGCTCCGCGGCGGTTCCGGCAGCCGGCTCCTGGCGGCGGTCCGGTACCCTCGGGAAGTTCGAGGAGGCGTGCCAGAGCGGCCGAATGGGACTCACTGCTAATGAGTTGTCCCCCTTACCGGGGACCGGAGGTTCAAATCCTCTCGCCTCCGCCACCCGTGGCGATCGCAAGCGCGGCGAAGCCGGGCGCGGCGGGTCGCCACACCGTACGAGACAATTGAACACAGGCGCCCGTAGCTCAACGGATAGAGCATCTGACTACGGATCAGAAGGTTAGGGGTTCGAATCCCTTCGGGCGCGCCACATCCGCAGGTAGTCGGGCCGCCTGCTCGACGGCCGGCGACAAGCCCGAATCTGATACTTTCAGTCGCCACTATCGCCACCTGCGTACTTGTCCAGCACGGCGCGCACGCCGGGGCCGCGCGGCGTTGCTCACTGGGACGTGACGCCTCTTCTGTTTCGGCCGGTCATTCGCGGGTAACCGGTTCAGAGCAACCGCAGTTTGCGGAAGCTTCTAGGAGTCAAGATGAGCACCACAGAACATGACAAGTCGCAGGAAACCGGGACGCACGAGTTCAGTGAAAGCACGGATCGACCCGAAGGCAATGTCGACCAGGACGCGAATCCACCGCTGACCGACCCGACAAAGACAGACGTGGACCGAAATCAGGAACTGATCCCCCCGCAGGACACCGACCCGGCGGTGCCGCCTTATGAGGGACGCCGGGAAAGCTCCGCAGAAGCGGGAACTACGGGCCGCGGCGAGAACGAACAACAAACCTCGAATTAACCAACGGCGCGGAGTTGGTCAACACGCCTTATTCGTTTCGGCGCGTGGCGCTTTCGACTAACCAGGC
>NZ_DATNJW010000020.1:0-6083 GCF_035603715.1 Mycobacterium sp.
CGAAGAATTCATGTGGCAGCTGGCCGATCGCCAGCTCGACGAGTTTCTCGGCAACGGCGAGTGCGAGTTCATCTCCGAATATTCGAAACCCTTTGCGACGTTGGTGATCGCCGACCTACTCGGTGTCCCCGAGGAAGACCATAAGCAGTTCCGCACGGTGCTGGGCGCGGACCGTCCCGGCGCGCGGGTCGGCGCGCTCGATCACGAGTCGGTTGGCATCAACCCACTGGAATGGCTCGATGACAAGTTCTGCTCCTACATCGAAGACCGGCGCAGCTCTCCCCGTGACGACGTGCTGACCTCGCTCGCGACGGCGAAATACCCGGACGGATCCACACCTGACGTGATCGAGGTAAGTCGTTCGGCGACATTCCTTTTCGCGGCCGGTCAGGAAACCACGGCCAAGCTGCTGTCCGCGGCCCTGCAATCACTGGGCGACCGGCCCGAAGTTCAGCAGAAGCTGCGCGAGGACCGCAGCCTGATCCCGGGCTTCATCGAGGAATCGCTGCGGACAGAGAGCCCGGTCAAGAGTGACTCCCGGCTCGCCGTCAGGGCGACCACCGTCGGCGGCGTCGAGATTCCCGTCGGCGCCATCGTGATGGTGTTGCCCGGTGCGGCCAACCGTGACCCACGCCGGTTCGACAACCCGCACGAATTCCAACTCGACCGCAAGAACGTCCGCGAACACATGGCGTTCGCCCGCGGCGTGCACTCCTGCCCCGGTGCGCCGCTGGCCCGCGTCGAAGGCCGCGTCTCACTTGAGCGCATCCTGGATCGGATGTCCGACGTGTCCATCAGTGAGACTCAGCACGGGCCGGCCGACGAGCGGCGCTACACCTTCGAGCCGACCTACATCCTGCGTGGGCTCAGCGAATTGCACCTCACATTCACCCCGCGGCCGGCGCTGGAACCGGTCCAGTAGCGCGGGTACCGAACACCTAGCTTCATTGGAATACGTGCCGCGGCAGTGTATTCGGAATATCTAACGAACTGAGCAGCCCGGCCGGCGCGGCCACCACATAGGGCACGGCGTTCACGACGCGCATCGCCGTCGCGGCCATTGCCGCGTGACCGGCGCCATGCCCTTGAGCGGCGCCCACTGTCATCGCGCAGTGAATGTCGGGGTCACCCTCGATGTCGACCCGGTAGGTGGCGTCGGCCTCAGAAGTCGGCCAGTTCGGGGCGACGTCGCGGGCCATCCGGATGATGTGCTCCATCACAATCGCCTCGCGGCCCCCGACCACCCCGGCCGCCCTGGTCCGCACCGCGCCACATGTGCCGGCCGGGATGGTGCCGAACGCCACCTCGATGTCGCGGTGGGTCAGTTCGCGGTCGAGGGTGCCGTGAATCTCCTCGACCTGCACACCGAGCCCGTCGGCAATGAGGTGAATTGGTGCTTTCCAAGCGATTTCGATGAAACCCGGTGTCTTCAGCATGGGTTCGAAGTCCAGCGGGCGGGCAAAGCCCATCCCGTTGATCATGACGTCGGCTACCGGATAGTGGTCGTTGAGCGCGATTTCGGTGGCGGTGAGCGTACGGATCTTCTTGGACTGGGTTGTCATCAGCAGCGCGAGCTGATCGGATGCGAATCCCGGGAAGATGCCCGACGCATAGAACGACGCGCCACCGGTCTGCGCCGCGGCGACGAGTTGGTCGCGCCACTCGGTGGCAAAGTACGACGGGGGGTACACCAGGCTGGTGGTCGACGTCGACACGACGTTGATGCCCGCGGCGAGCAGCTTGAGATAGTCCGGGACGGCGCCCGCATCGCGTTCTGGGCCGCTGGCGGCATAGATGACGCAGTCCGGCTTGAGTGCGATGAGCGCGTCGGCGTCGTTGGTCGCGGCCAGCCCGATCGGATCACCGCCGACGAGTTCGCCCGCGTCTTTGCCGACTTTGTCGGGTGAATGAACCCACACCCCAACGAGTTTCAGATCTGGCCGGTGCCGAATGCCATCCACGGCCACCGAACCGACCCCTCCGGTCGACCATACGACTACGCGAATGGGGTCGGTCACCGCGCCTCCTTGCTCATCCGTGGACCATCTGGGCTTGCTGATGGGCTTCCACTGCCGTCTGCAGATAGCGCCACCCCACGTCGGGTTCGATGCCACCGCACAATGGATGCAACGGCAGCGACTTCCCAGACCGGACGAATTCCGTTGCCGCCGTGGGTGTCAAGACACGATACGGCCCCCCTGCCAGCCGCAGCTCGGCCACGGTCGTCGCCCGGGTAATGCTCGCCACCGAGTCGTCCCCGTGCCGGTAGGACGCGGCCATGGCGGCATCGTGAAGCAGGTGCGGACCCAGCTGCTCCCATGCCTGATCCACATTCTCGGCGACGAAAACCGCTGTCGGAGAGTCGGGTACCGGGAATTGCACGAAGCCCGGGACTTTTCCCGCCGCGCGGCACTGGGCCTCGTAGTAGGTCCTCAACTCGGGCCGGTCGACCTGGGAGATGAAGCCCAGGCCGTGCGTGGCGGCCCTGCGGACCGCGGCCTTGCTGCCGCCGGCGATCATCATCGGGGGCCCGCTGGGTGACGCGCACCGTGGCGTGACCCGTACCTGCCGACCCCGGAACTCGACCGACTCACCGTGAACCAGCGCGATCAGAACCCGGAGATACTCGTCGGCGAGCCGGCCGCGAGCAGCCATGTCGATGCCGAAGTGGGTGTACTCCTCCTCGCGATGGCCGACACCGAACGCGTACGAAACCCTGCCCCCGCTGATGAGGTCCAGCACATTGATCTCCTCGGCGAGCCGTACCGGATCCCATAGCGGTAATGGCACCGCCGCCAACAGAATCGCCATCGCCTGGGTTCTCGCCGCGACGGCCGACGCGAGAATCAGCGGGGTTGGAAGATGCCCATCGTCGGTCCCGTGGTGCTCCGACAGCACCGACAACGCCGCCCCGCGCGTCTCGGCCCATTCGCACATGTCCAAAACCGCGGCATAGTGAGCGGCCGCGGGCCCGGCCCAACCAGGAACCCGCATGTCGAAACGCATCGTCAGCACGACTGTCAATATCCTTTCCACACGGGGGCGCAACGACCACCACCCAAAGAGGCCCCTCCCGAAGGGCGTCCGCTGGGCTGGGCGCTCTCCCACGTCGACCAGATCCCTTCCGAGAAGGGTCCCGGTGCGCCGCTCTGCTCGTAGAAGCCCTGTGGGTCATAAACTTTGGCACTCGGCCACGGCCAGGGGCATACGATCGAGGTTGCCGCGCCGGACCATCGGGTGACGGCCGTGTACACCAGTCCGTAGGTCATGAAGGCGAGATTCACGCCGATGAGCATCGTGAGGAACGAACCCAACACCGGCCGGGTCGGCAGCAGCCCGGCGCGCCGCGCCAGCCGCTCGGCGACAGTACGTCCGGTGTCGTCGCGATAAATCAACACCGCGGCCGGAATCATGACGATGCTGATCAGCGAGGACTGCCACAGCACGGGAAACTGCCAGCGCGTACCGACGAAAACTGAGCCAAACGGAATGACTTGCGTGAACGTGTAAAGACCAGCGCGGACGCTGAATTGCTCCATCGCGAAGTCGTAGACAAAGCCGAATACGAAGACCAAACCGGACAAGCTGATCAGCGGATGCCGCAACACGAACGAGTCCCGTGACCGGCGCGCTTGCAGGCGGCGCAGCACCCAGATCGCCGGGAAAAACGGCGGCACTACAAACATCGAAATGGCTGCGATGAATAGCGGTTCGACTGTGGGAGACAGCGACACGATTGGCCAGTCCTCGGGCCAGTGCCACAAATCAGGGTTGTAGGCCGCGAACGTCACCCAGTTCATCGGGGCGTCCAGCCACGCGAGTGTCGTGACCGCGATCGTCATCAGCAGGTACGGATGCTCGGGATAGCGGCGCCAGAGGATGACGATCAGGGCGATGATGCTGACCAGTGCCAGGTAACTGAAAATCTCCATGGTCACGATCCAGTGGCCATAGCCGAAGAGTGGATCCGGCAGCGGGTGGGGGCCACCCGTGTCGTTGGGATTGCGAATCCGCGGCGAGACCGCACCATATCGGGCGTTGTGGATGATCAGGCCTAGCAGCACCACACCGACGGCGATCGCCACCGCCAACCACGGTGAGCGTTTCGTCGAGGCCCCGGGCTTGTCGAGCTGGTCGGTTCTCATCGCGGTCAGCCGATCGCCGCGGCGCCGGGCCAGCGGTAGGCACCGAAAACCTCGGGGACCAGGACGCCTGGCGGCGCTTTGAGCACGTACGGGATGGCCCGAAGGGCCGAGATCCCTACTGCGACAAATCCTCCTGAAACGTTGCTGAAGTGCGCGACGGGGTCGGTATCGACGCGGACCTCGGCGTCGATGTTGGGTACGCCGTCGACGCGGATTCGCACGGTGTGGCCATCGAGCGCCAGGTCCCAGTCGGGGATGTCAGATGTGCAGGTCCAGTACTCCTCGACGACCAGCACGGGCTTGCTGTCGTGATACCCGGTCCAGGACAGGATTTGGCCAACGACCGTTCCGGCCGGCAGCGTCGTGCAGTCGAGGGTGACGTCGTTCGGTGATGTCGCCGTTCGGATGACGTGGTCGATGTGGTCGACAGGGACACCGAGAGCGTCGGCGGCCGCGCCGATGGCCTGTTCGGATTGAGTTGACACGGAACGGAATGCCGGCGATTCAATGGAGATTTCCTCCGGCCGTTTGCCCATGCCCATGAGGTCGACGAGCATTCGCTCTTCTGGCACGTGCGAGCAGTCGACGAACTGCTGGACGGTGATGGTGTCGACGCGCTGACTCAGAGCGGTCAGGCTGACCGCCAGCTTCTCGAGCATGAATCCCGGGTGCTCACCGGCCGGACAGAACCGCGAACGTCCTACGACGCACGCCTTGCGGATCCGATCATCGACACTTGACCCGAGTGTCGGCAGGTGTGCGTAGGACGTCACGGTGATGACGCTCTTGCCGGTCTCGAGGAGCGCGACGATGTCGTCGGTGTTGGCGTCGAAACCGTAAGCCTTGCTTGCTGAATGCAATACGATGTCGGCGTCGAGGGCCAGGACCGCCGCCTTGTCGTTGGTCGCGACGATCCCGGTCGGGGGTCGTCCGACGAGAGTTCCGGCGTCAACGCCGACTTTGTCGGGTGAGTAGACGAAAAGCCCAACGAGATCGAATTCCGGGTTGTCGATGACCTCGGCGAGCTGAACCGATCCCACCGGGCCAGTGGCCCATTGGATCACCCGGATAGTCACGTCGGCTCAACCCTGTTGCGTTGCAAAGACATTCTTCGGAATGGTCAATGGCAGGTCGACGGCGCTGAGGAGGCCCGGCGCCGCGTTGACGACGTAGGGCACGGCGTTGACGACACGCATCGCGGTGGCCACCATCGCGCCGGCACCCGAGGTCATCGAGCCGATGCCGGCCCGGCCGGGGTCACGCAGCGTTGCCGCCAGGGTGCAGTCGATGTCGGGATCACCGGTGATCACCACGCGATAGGACAGGTCGCCGATGCCGGTCGGCCAGTCCGGAGCAACGCTGTGCGCCAGTCGGGTGACGTGTTCGACGATGATCGCCTCACGCCCGTCGACGACGCCGATAGCTTTCATGCGGATCGCGCCGCAGGTTCCTGCCTCAACGGTACCCATTGCGACGTGCAGGGTTTCGTTGGTCACGGCGCGGTCGAAGTCTTCGCGTACTTCTTGGACTTCGACGCCGAAGGCGTCGCCGATCAGCCGGAGCTGGCCCGCCCACTCACCGGCGATGGCTCCAGGAAATGAGATCCAGGGCTGGTAGTCCAGTGGCTGTCCGAAGCCCAATCCGTTGATCATGATGTCGGGCACGCCGTAGTCGTCATAGAGCCCGATCTCATAGGAGTGGATCGACTCGATCGAAGACGATTGGGTGGACAACACGAGGGGCAGGTAGTCGGCCGCGAAGCCGGGTTCGATGCCCGAGGCATACAGCGACACCTGTCCTTGCTTGGCCGCGGTGACCAGTTGCTCGCGCCACTCGGCGGGCTCGTAGGCGTGCGGATTGACCAGCCGGGTGGTGCTGGTGGTGACGACGTTGACGCCTGCTGCAAGCAGTTTCACGTAGTCGGGGATCGCGAGGGCG
>NZ_DATNJW010000021.1:0-3326 GCF_035603715.1 Mycobacterium sp.
GGTGTTCGATCTCTTCGACGAAGTGCCACATCATCAGCGAAGCGACGCGCTGGTCGCCCGCGCCGAACAGCGAATCACGGTTGTCCAGAATGACTTTGAACAGCGGCGTGAACGTCGCCTCCAAGTTGGCGATGTAGGCGGCGTGGAATTCGATCGGCTGCTCCTCGAGCAGCCGATCATAGGCGCGACAGGCGTCTTCGTAGCACCGTTCGAGTTCAGGGTAGCGCTGCACCAGCGCGAGCATGTGTTTGCGGTGCGCGGACGCGTGCTGCGCTTCCTGCCGCAGAAACGCCTCGGCCTCGGCGGCGACGCGCGGGTCCTCCCGCAGTTTGTCCTGAGCCTTGCGGACCACGCTGACGATGTAGCGCTCGAAGGGGACGGCGATGAAGGTGAACGCATTGCAGAACAGACCGAAATTCGGGTTGTCGGGCTGCCACATGAACGGCACGCTTGCGTCGAACTCCCACGGGATCTTGCGGATCACGAGGTTGGTCACCGTCGCTACCTTTCAATCGACCAGGGCCAGCGGTAGGCTCAGTGTGACATTTGACCCCTTAGATGTAAAGGACACCATGGTGGCTTCCGGGCATACCGCCGACGCCGAGCAGTCGACGCGACGACGGATCCTTGCCGCCACCTTCGTCGTGCTGGCGCGCGATGGCCGCCGGCGGTTACAGCTGTCCGACGTGGCCGCGCAGGCCAAGGTGTCCCGCCCGACGCTGTATCGCTACTTCGGCTCCAAAGAGGGACTGCTCGAGGCGTTCGGCCTCTACGAGCAGGACAACTTCGACGCCGGCATCGCCACCGCGATCGCCGGATTGACCGGGGCCGACCGGATGGACGCCGCACTGCGATTCGTGGTCGACTTCCAGAGCAGCTACTCGCTGGGCTCGCTGGCCGAGACCGAGCCCGAATACATTCTGCAACAGATGAGACGCGTGCTGCCGATCATGCGTGACCGCATCGCGCGGATCATCGGTGGCGAGCATGCCGAGATCGCGGCGTCAGCGGTGGTACGAATCGCTGTGTGCCACTATGTAATCGGTGACGACACCCCGGACCGGTTCCTCGCTGAGCTACGGCACGCGGCCGGACTGGGGGCGAGTCACAACCGCCACGCCTGCACCTCACGCTGACCATCGCCTGTGGTGTGGAAACGGTGCCACATGCGATATCTAGTCGTCCAGCCAGTTGCTGATCTTCGCGGCGATCAGCTCCGGCTTCTCCAGATGCAGGAAGTGTCCGACGCCGTCGACGATCTCGAAAGTGGATCCGTCAGCCGGAAAGTGCGGGCTGAGGTCGCCGAGCAGGTCAGCACCGATCGCTCCGTCGTTGGCGCCGTGCAGATACAGCGTCGGTACTGGCGGCGTTTGCATGGTGGCCGCGGTTTCGGCTTCCGAGTTCGGGTCGGCGAATTGCGGATTGAACGAAGCCCGATACGGCCCAACGACGTTCGCGATGTTATCGGCAGTCACGTAGCGCCGCAGTTCGGCGATGTCGGCGGCGGCGTCATAGCCCGGTGACCAATCGGCCCACAGCGACTCCCAGAACCCCGGCGCCACCAACGCGGCCTCCGCCATACCGACCTGCTGGATGAAGTAGATGTAGAACGACCGCTTGAGTTGGGCATGGCTGAACAATCCGGCAGCCAGCGCAGCGATCGGCGGAACAGCCAGCGCGACAAAGCATTCGAATGCTTCCGGCTCGGTGGCGACCACCCCGTAGCCGGCTTGCGCTCCCCAGTCGTGGCCGACGAGGAGCGCGCGATCATCCGCGTCGTAGCGGCGACGTACGTCGAGCAGGTGGCGAACGTAGGTGCCGACACTGATCGGTTGGTCGATCGGGGCGTCGTACCCGGGCAGCCACGGCGCCACCACCCGATAGCCGCGGCGCGTCAAAGCGGGCCCGAGGTGACGCCAGGTGAACGGCGTGTCCGGGAAGCCATGGGCAAGCACCGCCAGCGGCAACGAGGCGTCCTCGATCGCGCCGAAGGTGAGTGGCTGCGGCGGAGTCACTCCGCGAGCGTATTACAGCCAGGGTCTCAAACGTAAAGGATCGATCATTTACATCTGACCCACCGTGTGTAAATCTGGGTGGCATGGCAGGCATCGCGCTCATTCAACGCGATCTGGCGGACACCAGGGCCCGGCTCGAGTCGTGGTTCAGCCACCGATTCGGCGGCGAGGCGGCGGTGTCGGAGCTGAAAGCGGCGAACCGCGCGGCCGGATGGTCGAGCGAAAGCCTGGTGTTCGCCGCCGACGTGGCGGGCCACTCCAGCGAGTATGTGCTGCGGATTCCTCCGGCGGGCGGCGGCATCTACCCGGAGTACGACCTGGACGCGCAGACGCGTACCCAGGAGTTCCTGCACCAGCACGGGATCGCGACACCGTCACCGATCGACTACGAGCCCGACGAGTCGTGGATCGGGTCCAGGTTTTTGGTGATGCCGCGCATCGTCGGGCACACCCCGTCGGACACCACCTATGCGACCCGCGGATGGCTGCATGATGCGGGGCCGCAGGTGCAGCGTCGCGCCCACGATTCGTTCCTGGAGACGCTCGCGGCGTTGCAGCGCGTCCCGGTCGACGAGGCGACCTGGCTCCACCGGCCAACCGGCACAGGCGTTTCCGCGGAGCTGGCGTGGTGGCAGGAGTACGCGGCCTGGGGCACCGACAACCAGATTCCGGACGTGATGACCGAGGCGTTCGACTGGCTGCGGCGCCACCAGCCGGAGCAGAGCGGTGACGCCGCGGTGTGCTGGAACGACGCCCGGCTTTCCAACGCCATCTTCGGCGACGACGGCCAGATCGTCGGCGTTTTGGACTGGGAACAGGCCTGCCTGTGCCCGGCCGAAACCGATTTCGCGTGGTGGCTGGCCACCCGCCGACAGATGTTGGAGGTCAACGGCATTGACGCCGATCCCGAGTTGCCGGGTTTCGACAGCCGCGCGCAGGTCATCCACCGCTTCGAGGAGATGATCGGTCGCCCGCTGGTCGCCCTGGAGTGGTACGAGATTTTCGCGATGGCGCGAATGGGCTGCTGCATCATGCGCACCCAGGCTCTGCTGCGCAGCATCGGCCAACACGACCATTTCCTCACCCGGGCACCGATCCTGCCGGCATGGACCATCTCGACAGTGCGCGGCTAGACGCTACGACGCAGGTTTTTCTCAAGCCACACGGGCCACATGCGCACCTGACTCCGGGACACACGCTGTTTGAGAAACGCGGCTACATGCGATATCACACCACTCGGTGATATCGCATGCGTCGTCAAAACAGAAAGTCACTACGTGCCAAGTCGTGAAGCCCCTGAGGCGGGTGTGA